>CAZKTR010000043.1:2505-15259 GCA_964555525.1 uncultured Pirellulaceae bacterium | reverse complement strand
TCAACTATCACTCCGACAACAAGTACTGGGATTCACTACGCGGCTTGTAGGATGCGCCCCTTGGAAAGTTGAGCGACATTCTGTTCTTCGAACCAAAGCCGTGAACGGCTACGTGTTCGCAGGCCTTGATGACAGTTTTGCTTCCAATCGGCCCAGTAGCCAACCAAAGCCCCAGTTCTGTTGCAAAGCACCACCGCACAGAATCCCGACCGCCGCACCGGCCAAGACATCACTGGGCCAGTGAGCATATTCGACGACGCGTTGGATCGAAGCCATCGACGCCAAGAATATAAACAGGTACTTGCCTCGCGGAAACGCCCAGATCATTCCGATCGCGAATCCCCAAACCGTTGCCGTATGTGCCGAAGGAAATGATTGCTGCGCATAAGTTGAGTTCAAGTCCCAGTTCTGCAACCAACCGATCCAAGTCGCGCTTAGGTCGCTGGGAAAGTTTGCTTGTGACTTCGCATCAAAATAGCTGATGGGCCGAAATCGAGCGAACTGCAGTTTAAGGAAATGAGCAACCAAGCCCGGCCAAAACGCACAAACAGCAATCCGTGGAATCGCGACTCGCGCTTTCGGTGCCAACGCATAAATTCCGACTGCCACCATGACTACGCCAAAACCATGCGCAAAGATTTCACACAAACGTGTCGTCCGAATCACGTCGCCCGACAAAGACGACAGTCGATCTGGATGCGCCAGCCAAGCGTCATACGGCAACACCGCGCAGGCTGCACCAGCCAACAACAACGGAGTTAGATAGATATGCCACCAGTAGTCCGCGACGATCGACTTAAGCGAAACAAAGCTTCGCTTTGGAGACACGACCGAATTTAGCTGGACCGTTTTTGACATTAATTTCGCGAAGCTAAAATATGATTCTGCAAGGAACTAATATTCCTTGATACTTTGTCGCTTTGTGAGCCGTTTTGGCGCTAGCCACGGTTTCATCACTCATAAACCGTGGCTAGCGCCAAAACGGCTCACATTACACGGCCCGAAGTCTGGCGACTTCGGCTTACCCTACACAACCAAACTCTCCAACAGCAAACGCAACTTTCGTAGTTCGCCATCATGATCAATCTCGGGATCGTCCGAAGGACCAATGTCAACGCAAAGAGCCTTTTTGAAGTTTGCTTTTCGCAGCAAGTTAATCAACTTGCCATATTCGATAATCCCCTGACCGACTCGAACTTGTAACTTCTCAGGAGTCGAATCTCGCAGATAAACGTTGTGAACGTAATCGATCAAGTTCTCATAAATCATTGTTTCGGGTGGTTGCCCAAGATGATAGTGGCTCGGATCTAGCGACAAACCAAGGCCTTCAACATGGCGGCAAATCACTGAAACGGTATCGGGGTCAGCAGAAATCCGGCCTTGTGTACTGCGCATCGCGACCGTGACACCGTGCTTCTGTGCTATCTTAACCAATACCTTGTAACGCTCAACTTCTTCGTTGAAAGGCGTACCGTGCTCGCTCGACGGAACGGTCAACGTCACGATTTTCGAAAGCTTGGCCAGCTCACAACATTTCGTAAACGTATCGAAATACTTGTCGCCTTCTTCTTCGATTTCGAGACTCAATCCGACAACCGTCAAACGCTGAGTCGAATGCAAGACGTCGTAGCACCGACGTAAATCGCTGACGATATCAGAAGGCTTAAGATGATCGCCGGACTGGTGGACTCCGACCTCGATGTGTGAAAATTCTAAGTGAGCTAATTTTTCGATAGCATCAGCTAGCGGCAAATTAGGATAACATTGGGTAGTCGCGGCAACGTACACACGCAACTCCTTCGGCAGGGTGTTCTTTTTGTAACTAAATCGTGAAAGCGCGACTCCGGGTCGGGAGCGTACCTTCACTCAAGACGATTTTGCGTACTCTAGAGATGCTACGGGATTTGATCAACACCACTCTGCAAGCGTTACCTGCCATACACAGAAAAATATGGATCTGCCAAGCGTTACCTCGATAATTGGCGTGGCTGGGGTCTGGGAACATGAAATTACTTGGTCAGCCTGTAAAAACCCTTCATTGCCCTGCCTTCGCGTCTATGATTTTGAGCGTAGAATTCGGTAAAAACAGAATTTCGATTTTGGAGCCAAAAATGACATCGTTTCGCTACCTTGCCTTACTGACTTTCTTGGTTGTATCTTTTTGCGGACTCCCCCACTTCGATGGGACTGCTCAAGCCCAGAGCACGACCACAAAAGAAAAGCAAGAACCAGAAACCGCGCGTACTCCGCAAACCGACCAACCGACCACCAAGCCCGCTGACGAATCCGAACAAGAACTTATCGCACGGCTTGAAAAATTTCTAACGGGGACCAAGTGGACCGGCAACTTCATCATTGAAGGTAAAGACGAACTGATCAACGAGCACTACGAGATCTTGTCTGCCGAGAAATCTGAATTCGGTGACAAGTGGAATCTGATCGCGAGAATCAAATATGGCGGGCATGACACCACGTTGCCGCTCCCTCCGATCGAGATCAAGTTCGCTGGCAAGACACCTGTGATCACGGTCGACCGAGCCTTCATTCCGGGGCTGGGCACCTTCGATGCTCGCGTCGTGATCCGCCAAGGCAAGTACGCGGGGACTTGGAAGCACGGTAAAGTAGGCGGATTTTTGTTTGGCACAATTGAAAGCATGTCCGATGAAGAAAAAGAAGCGGCTAAGAAAATCGTGCAAAAGATTACTGAGGACTAATCGACAGTCAACTCACCGCTTGCGCATTGATCATACAACTCCAAAAACGCCTCGCGCACATTTCCGTGACATCGTTCAAACGCGGCTTGGCCAGCTTCGATCACAGGTAATTCCGTCAAACCCAAGTCTTCCAGCAGTTGAATCATCAACTGTTGATTGGGGCAACAGCGGATCCATGTTTTCAAACGACAACGCCGATGCACGATCAAAACCAAGCCAGCCCCGCCAACCGTGTTTCTCAACAGCGACTGACGCTGCCAAAACGAAAATCGCTCGACACCATCTAGCAAAACAACCTTCCCAGACGCCGACGCAGCAATCAAATCACGAAGCACTTCTGGATGGCAGGTTTTATCGTGCGGTAGTGAAACATAGTGCTGCTGCAGTCGATCTTGTAACTGCTCCAACAACGTTGTTTTGCCACTGCCTTTTCTTCCCACGATCGCGCCGCGATAGTTCATTTGTTGCAAACGAAGCAGGTTTGAGTCCCAATCACCCGATTCAAATCGAAACGGAATTCGCTCCAACCGTTCGGTGCGAAACGGATTCGCACCAGCGTTGAGACCGCGGCGAGTACGATTCGTGTGCGACATTAGCACTACGACCTTTTGTTACTTGAAAAAAATGGCTTCTTGGGGCTCTCATACGATCTGCTTAGCTCCGTCATCTTGCCATTGGGCCCAATCACTAATTTCTCCACCACTGAATCACGCGTCGGGTAAACAATCAGCTCGACCGCCCAAGTTAACTCGATTAGTTTTCCAGAAAAACTATACGGTCGAGCAGGCGCCACGAAATCAAAATTCTGCTCGCCAGTACGATGCATGCCAGAAGTAATTTCAAAATCCAAACTTTCCAGCAACTCCACGTCTCGGTCACCTCTGCCTTGCGTATACCAGATCAACCGCACGCTCAGCTTGTTTGTTTTCTCGGGCAACGCTTCCCAGGCTGCCGTTCCACGGATGACTTCCCCAGCAACATACTCGTTGGAGTTTTTATTAAGCTTCAAATTCAATTTGATAACTTCTGTCGTACTCATGAGGACCTCGAAGGTACTTGGACTGGCGTCACACGAAACTCAAACTCGTCGGAAATATCCGGAGCCCAAGGAATTTCGCCCCGAACCATCACTCGCCATTTGATTTTGTTGCGTCTCGCATCGAAGGTGTGCATGCTGTCGGCCGGGATAGTGACGGTCGTACTCCCAAACGCAATGTCGGTGAGTTCCGTTGTTTCGATGATCGGCAGTTTTTCGAAAATCTCTTCATCGGTCACCGTGTTGGTTCCGCGTTGGTAAGTTGCATGTTGAGACGCGAAAACTTCGATCGTTAATTTTTTGATTCGCTCAAATCGCCCTTCTATTTGCCAAGCAATATCGACTTGACCACCCAGCGGCACCGCTCCGCTGCTGAACGCGATCTCAACCGTTGGATTAAAGATCGCGAGAACCGAATAGATCGTTCCGAAGATCAACAAGAGGCCGACCAGCACAAACGGAATCGAGAACAGCCCTATCCCAATCTGGCCCCAACCAAAGTTTCCAAACTGCCCGGGCAAGAAAAGTAACGATGTGATGCCATTCCAGACCAATGCAAAAAACGCAATCCAAACCGCCTGGCCAATTCGAGTGCCCGAAGGCTTAAGCTTCATCGGCTTTAACCATTGAGCGTCCAATTGATCTGCCGGGGTTCCATCAGAGGTAAATTCATCGACACCCGAATGGGCAACTTTGGCGCGCTTACTGGCAATCGAACCCGAGATCGATTTTTCACGCCCCCAAGGTCCAAACAACGCAAACCCAAACGCAGCACCACCGAAGGCGACAAAGATCAACGGAAAAATAAAATTCTTCCAGCCTTGATCCTGGTTTGTCCGATCCAACACGCAATCCGCAGGATCTCCAGGGTTGTAAAAGCAATCTTGAGTTGAGCCTTTGGGAAAAGCTTTCAGTTGTCGCTTTACTTCTGTTCTACTTCCCTTTTCATCGGCGAAGCTATACCGCTGCCCTGAATACACTCGACCGTTGACCTTGAAGTGATATCGAAAATCAGCGGTATAACTAGTTGAATCATCGCCACGATGTTCCTCAATTTTCGCCTGAGTGATCTCGCATTGAGCAGTCGGCCAGTTGGCTGATTGGCACTTTTGAAGGTAAGGCTTCAATCCGTTAAAGTAAAAAACGCCTAAGCCAACGCTCAAAAAGATTAGCCCGAAGAGCCCCACGAATACTCGGGCACAACCATTGTTATTTGATTTTAAATCGTCCGAAATGGGTTCTTGTGATTTCATTGACCGTTCATTCGATCTGGTAGCAAAATCTTGGCAAACGCCCCAGCCTTTTACGTTTTATTAAGGAACTTTCACTCAGTTCCGAACGCGTAGAGTGCCTTCGCGGTCCGGATATATAATACGTCATTGGCGATCGCGGGCGACGCGGTTGTATCTTCGCCCAATTTATTCTTCGCCAGCACTTCGAAAGCTCTCCCTGCTTTGGCCACTACAATTGTACCGTCACGACCAGCAATAATAACTTTATCGCCGGCAAGCACAGGCGTCGAACGATGCTTGTCGGCCAACAAACGCTCACGGTAGAGTAACTTGCCATTGGTCAAATCCCGTGCACTGAAGATTCCTTTCTTGGCTACCAGATAAACGATCTCATCATGCACAACGGGTGTCGATACATCGGGGGTCCCTTTGGGGAGTCGCCAGACGTTTACCGATTCGTCTTCGGTGACATCATTTTTACCATCGGGTTTCAAGCACAGGATCGGTCCGTTCTTGGCCGTGGGCACAACAATCCGCCCATCTCCAACTGCTGGAGACGCCACCAAACGGAACGTCTGATTGTATGATTTACCTTTTGGGTTCATGCCACCGCAACGCCAGAGTTCGTCGCCGCTGCCTAAATCATGAGCGGTCAAATAATCGGCTCCTTGAATCAGCAGCAACGCTCGATCGCCATCGCGATAGATCGTTGGCGACGCGTAAGAATGCAAGCACTCCTGAGACGCGTTGGTGCTGCGAGTATGCACCCACTGCTGTTTACCCGTCTTCGCGTCCAAGCAAATCAGTTGTCCTTCGGAGGTCAATGCTGGAGTGGCTCTCATGTCTCCATCGATCACCATCAAATACAGTTTGCCCTCGTGCAACACGGGGGTCGACGAATACCCGAACATGATATCGAACTTGCCGTACTCTTTCTGAATATCCTTTTCCCAAACCAAACCACCATCGACGGTAAAGCACTTAAGTTCACCAGAAGCCATCATCGCCCAAACGTGTTTTCCATCGGTGACCGGTGACGGCGAAGCTGGCGTCGCCCCGTCACCTCGCATCTTTACTTTTTGCTCATATTTGTGTTGCCACAATTCTTCACCGGAGATCGATACGCAAATCAAAGTCGATTGTTGTTTTCCAATCGCACTGGTGACGAAAACTCGATCCGCTGCGACAACCGGACTGGCTCCACCGGCACCGGGTAGGGGAACTCGCCACAACATGTTTTTCTCAGTCCCGAATTCCGTTGGCACATCACCATCACCGACACTCGAAAAATCGCCATTTCGCCACTGAGGCCAAGTTTGTTGAGCGACTAATTCAGCCGTTCCCCAATTCAAACAAAGACTTAAAAGGACCAACGGCATGTAACGTAAAGCAGACGTCATTCGATTCTTTCGGAGGAGAAAAACTTTAGAGAGTTTTAACGTAGCCGGAGTCGCCAGACGTCGGGATTGTCGTCACCCAAGGCCCTGAACTCTGGCGAGCCCAGCTACGTTAACTCTAGATAACATTTCATCGTTTATAACTTATTCTATTTGTAAAAGAATCCATCATCAAACGTTTGACAACCGCGAGTCTGCAAAGATAATCGCCTTTGTAACCCTCCTTTTGCTCAAATTTGAGTCGACATGAAACGCACGATTCCTTCGGTACCCCAGCTTTACCGCAACGTGCGCCGTTGGACGGAAATTGTGTCGGTATTGTCCAAATACGGACTCGCGGACTGGCTCAGTCAATTCCACATCGACTTTTTGACCAACTTACTGGGGGCATCCGAGGGTCAATCACAATCGAATTTAACTCAGCACCAGCGAATCCGAATGGCGCTGGCGGAACTAGGTCCCACCTTTATCAAATTCGGCCAATTGTTGAGCACCCGTCCGGACGCGATCGGCCAAGAGTTAGCGGAAGAACTTTCAAAGCTCCAATCAGACACACCTTCGGATGATTTTGAAACCGTCAAGTCGATCGTCGAGGAAGAGCTTGGCAAATCGCTGGACGAAGTGTTTGTTGATTTTGCAACAACGCCAATCGCGTCGGCATCAATCGGCCAAGTTCACCTTGCCAAAATCTCAGCCGACAAGTTCTGCTGCGAGCCCAGTGATCCGGCGGACGCTGAAAGTGGAATGATCGACGTGGTCGTCAAGGTTCGGCACGCCGGCAATGAGAGCAAGATCGAAACGGATCTGGACATCATTAGTGGACTAGCACAACTTGCTGAGCGGATTGATGAGTTCAAAGCCTATCAACCCGTGCAGGTGGTCAACGCTTTGTCTCGTTCGATGCGGCGAGAACTTGATTTTGAGCGTGAACAAAGAAACCTAATTCAGTTTGCTGGGATGTTCAAAAAGAACAAGTCCATCGTGACGCCACGACCTTACCCGGATCTTTGTTCTTCACGTATGATCACGATGCAACGGGTCATCGGCAACGATTTAAAAGAAGCCAGCCGCAACGGCACCGACAAAGAAAAGCTGTCGTGGATCGCCAGCACGGGTGCGGATTTGTATTTGCAGATGATTTTCAATCATGGTTTCTACCACGCCGACCCGCACCCTGGAAACATCTTGCTAACTGACGACGGCAAAATTGGTTTGCTGGATTTCGGTATGGTCGGCAGGATCAGCGAGCAACTACGCGAAGACATCGAATCGATGCTGGTCGCGATCGTCAACCAAGACGTTTCAATGCTGACCTCTCTAATCAGGCGCGTCGGCAACTGCCCACCGGACTTGGACGATGCGGCGTTATCCAACGACATCGCAGACTTTGTCGGCCAATACTCCACCCAAAACGTTTCGCACTTTGACATGAGTGGTGCGTTGAAAGATTTTGTAACGGTCGTTCGCCAATACAAAATCACATTGCCGGCCGAAGCGTCACTGTTGATCAAAGTTTTGGTAACGCTCGAGGGTACCGGCCGAATGCTGGCGCCAGAGTTCAGCTTGATGGAAATCATGAAACCGTTTCAACGCATGTTGGTGCTCAAGCGTTTGTCGCCGACGCGGCAAATGCGAAAAATGCGTCGGTTTTATCTCGAGGTCGAACAACTCGTCGACGCCTTGCCGACTCGTTTAACCAATATTTTGGAACAAGTTCAATCGGGCAGCTTCGATGTGCACTTGGTTCACCGCCGTTTGGGCCCGACGGCCAACCGGTTGGTAGTTGGCTTGATGACCAGTGCTTTGTTCCTAGGCTCCAGCTTAATGCTCAGCTATAAAGTCCCCCCGATCTTGTTTCCGACGGAAGTCATGGGGCCAAACGGTCAGATCGTTCGCGCGCTGCCATGGCATGGAGTGATGGACCTATCTGCGATTGGTTTGGCCGGCGTGATTGTTAGTTTGTTGATGGGCCTGCGACTGATGTGGGCAATCAGAAAGTCGGGCAACCTAGACGAACGCTCGTGATCGTCGGTTAGTATTTGACGGAACTCATGAAGCCAAACGATCCAATCGTCCGGTCGCTTTTTTCTTGACACTCGGTCACCGCGCAGTCACAATTCATTTTTTCCGCTAGACCACCTGAGTGATTTAAAGCATTTAACAATGACAGAAAACCCAAACCCTTACGCCGCTCCATTGACTCAGACCCAACCGATTGCACGGTCGCCGGCTCAAGACAACCAAGGCCTCTGGCGTGAAGGGAATCTACTAGTCATGCACAAAAATGCTCGATTAAGAGACACCTGCGTCAAGACAGGTGAACCGGCTTCGCATTCAGTAAAACGAAAAGTAACTTGGCATCCACCATGGATCATCGTGACGATTTTGCTGGGGATTTTGATCTACGCTTTCTTAGCAATTATCATGACCAAACGAGCCAAGCTTTCTTTTCCACTTTCCGAAGCCGCGTACCGCAATCGCAGGTCATGGCTAATGGGAACATGGCTCGCCGGTTTACTATGCATTGCCGCAATCGTCGGTGGCTTCTTCCTGCTAGTCGGTGAAGTCAGCGACGCCTTAGGAGTTTCGCTTCTGATCGGCGGCTTCGTGGGTGGGATCGTATGCTTGATCGTTGGGCAAAACACCGCTCGTATCCTCAAGCCGACCAAGATCACCGACTCTCATGTCTGGCTCAAAGGCGTGCACGAAAACCTGTTGAAACAGTGCCCGACTTTTGATTCGTAGATCCGCATTGGCCTGATCACAGGTCGCAGACAATGCCCATGCTCGTGGCGCGCTCTTCTACGAACGTGGGCGCCGCGCAAAGCGGAGAAAAGAGGCTCTTCCGAGAATTTAGTGGCTAGTTAGTTAAACCCTACAAGAGTTTGCAAAATAAACACGCGGAGTCGCAGAGTTCTTTCTGAGCACTTCCTCTGCGTTCTCTGCGCCTCCGCGTTTCAAAATTCCTTCCATCAATATCCGCCCATGACGCGATTGCTTTAACTCTTGAAACGTCGCCAAATTTCGTTCAACGATTCCGCCGCGCCAAGTGTAAGCCGATGGTCAACTAACGAAGAGATCACTGTTTGGCTTGGATTGATTTCGATGGTTGGATTGCCCGCCTGCTTCGCCAACCGAATGGGTTCTTGAATGTAAGGAAAAACGCTGGTCGTCCCGATACTAAACACCACGTCGAACCCCTGCATCACTTGGCGAGTTAGCTCGTCAATGTGATCACCTTGCAACAACTCACCGAACAACACCACATCCGGCCGAACCATTGCGCTACAATCGGGACACACAGGAGGAATCGAAAGATTCTTGAAGTCATCCACATACGTTTTGTATTGACAAGCGGTGCAGCTAAACGAATTCATGTTGCCGTGTGCTTCGATTAAATTTTTTGAACCAGCACTGCGGTGAAATCCATCCACATTCTGCGTCAATGTCCAAACTCGATCAAAGTGGTCCTCGATTTCCGCGATGACTTCATGAGCTCGATTGTGCTGAGCATCTTGAGCGGCCAAGCCGATTTGAGCCAAGTACTTCCAAGTCAACGCAGGATCCCGAGCAAACATCTCCGCGGATAGAACTTCTTCGATTGCAAATCCTTCGGCGGTTGTATCAACGTTGTACAAACCGCCGATCCCGCGGTACGTCGGTACGCCCGAATCAGCAGAAACGCCGGCTCCAGTAATGAACAAAATCGACTGACAATCGGCCAAGATTTTCACGATCGCGTCGATGGTCGAGCTGTTAGGTTCGGTGATCGTTGGTTCGGACATTGTTTGATTCTCAGTGAGTAAACTTCGAAGGAAAAGTAATCTCAATACAAGCTCGACGCGCAAGCGAGTGAATCACTATACCGGAAAATATGCACTCGCTTGCGCGTCGAGCTTGTATGAGTGCAACTTCAGAACTTACGCGTTGGGTGTTTTGTCTCGTGTGAAAACGCCGTCGCCTGCCGGATCGTCGTTAAACTGCGATGCTAACGCAGCGCTATGCCTAACGCAACGTTGTATCCCAATCATTAGCTGCTCGCGCCGATCGAATCGAAGGCGGGAGCGGACGTGGTTGAACTCGATGGTTTTCTGCCAGTTGCTCAAGCAACAACCGACGCACTTCCAAAATACTCCCAGGCTGCTGGTGCAATTTGGAATGCTCGGCCGCGACAAACACTTGTGAGTTCGCCTTGGTACAAACCCCGCTACTAAGTGCGACCACACCATCGCCAACATCCGAATTTTCTACCGTCTGCCTGTTGAAAACGCTTTTTTTGTCCAACCGACCAACAATATTGTGAACGCCCAAATGTTTGGGAAACTCCGATTCGGCAATCACTTTAAACATCGGGTTGGTTGTGGCCAACGAATCGATACTATTGCTGCGAGACAAAAAGTAAGGGTCTTTCAAGATGTCGCTGTTTTGTATCGCCAACTTTTCAAAGTCGTCGGTGATCAATGTCGGCAACGTGATCAAGCGCTGGCTGATCCACTGAGTTGCTCGGTTGGAAAAGTCACTTCCTTTAAACGGTGTCGCCAGCGTGATCAGGTTTTTGACCGATGGGTTGGATTTGAAATAGAACATCTCTTCCAACGCCGCCACGGTTTCTGGCTTGCCTTTGAGCTCATCGATCGGTCGATCACTCACGATATTCCAAAACCGGTCGCCACTGTCAATCGTTTGCAACGTCGAAATCAAACCGCCCATGCTGTGACCGATCAACACCATTTCATCCATCACCGGATTGACCCGCTGAGAATCGACTTCCCTGCGAATCGCAGTTAAGTCTTTACGAAACTGATTGGCTGAAACCCAAAACGGTTGAGCCGTCGGGTAACTATAAAACCAAAATTGATAGTTGTCGTGGAGCTCTCGATTGGCCCTCAGATCGTTGATCATGTGAGCCCAAGTCGTCGGACCGTCCCACAGTCCATGCACCATCACCACCGGAATCTTCTTCGGGTCGTAAGGCTCGATCATGAACATGCCGTAAGATTCAGGTGCGAACTCGGCGTTCAGCAAGGAAGCGGTTGCTAACAAGCCTTTGTTGACCAACGGGTCTTTCAGCCCGTAAGCCAGGGGCGTTGTCAGATCGCTCTCCAACGGCACGGTGATATTTTCGGTTGTCGCGTACGTTTTTTCCAACGGATCATAGAGTGACAAAACGGCGGTATGTAACACAGGCTGAACAGAATCAACCTCGCCATCGCTTGTCCTGGAGGCGGGTTTGTTTTTTGGCAGATGCAAAAATGCAGTCAGCGGAATCGTTAATTCTGGCGGATAGTATTTCTCAAACGCGGTGTCTTGTTGCTGAACACCTTTGCGGACGGCGATCAACGGTACGCCCAGTCCATAAGTGCGATGCTCACTTTCGAAACCGCTGATCTTATAGTCACTGACCAACTCAAATCGCTCAAACGACTGATCCGTCCAGCGACCGTCGATCTTAACGGTCAACTGAATGCCTTGTTCGACAGATCCAATCGTGACCTCAAACCCGTTGCCAAAATTTTTGTCAGCGATAATCGTTCGCAACAACGCTTCCAGCGAGCGATTGTATATATCGCAGATACTACGAAACTGAGGGTCGTAGGCGTTTCGAGCAATATTGAGATTATTGTCGAACAGGAACTGATAAGCGTGAATGATCGCAGTGGCGTACATTCTTGTGGCTCGCTGAGCATCGCCGGTGCTGGACGACCAGCGAGCCTGTTTTTCTGCCAGCTCGGCCAAGGCGTGAACTTCTTCTAACGTGGGTCGGTCTTGAGTCAGTTGATGCAACCAAAGAATAACTTTATCGGGCGATGTCAAATTTGCCGCCTCTAAATCGTAGCGACGTAGCAACAACGCAGTCCGTTGGCTGGGCGGTTCGACTTCTTGGAACCACTGACTCCAAACATGCGACGAATTTTTGTCGTCCGCTTTTTCTACCTCGACAATACTTCGGGCCCCACCCAAATTGGCCACCGCGGTGGCACTCCACAATGCCCGAGTATGAGGCGTGATGCACCCCGAAAGTGATAGCACTCCTAAGATCATCACGACGGTCGCCGCTGACGTAATTCGAGACGTCCATTCATGTTGTCGATCGTTACACTTCATCACGCCGCGAATCATAGAGCAGTCGCGATTTCGAGAAAAGTTTGAAGTCGAGATTTAAAAGTGCCAGCAAGGCAGTCCTTCAGGGCTTTTTTTACAATTGGCGCTTTATCCATGGGTGATACCTGTGAGCCGTTCGCGCTAGCGTCGGGCCTTCAACAGAGTGTCGCTTAACCTAACAACGCCCGACGCTAGCGCGTTCGGCTCACGTAATGCAAGCTCGACGCGCAAGCGAGTGCATTTTTTCGAGTCTTGTGATGCACTCGCTTGCGC
>CAZKTR010000043.1:0-2405 GCA_964555525.1 uncultured Pirellulaceae bacterium | reverse complement strand
GCTCGACGCGCAAGCGAGTGCATTTTTTCGAGTCTTGTGATGCACTCGCTTGCGCGTCGAGCTTCTATTTCACCGGTTTTGTCACATCACAAAAATAATTTTCGATCTACCTGAACCAACCAACCGGACATTACGTATCGTTTGCACAAGTGTGTTTGAGTTCTCACTACGACCAAAGATTGGCGAGAAAACAAATGCATCTGGTAATCGTATGATCGCGATTGGTCATCTGACAAAACATTTCGCACTAAATTGAAAGCGGTCTTGCGACTAAGTCTGTCTTTTTGTACTTACGAGGCAGAAATCGCTAAAGTTTCAGGTCAAAGGATGGACCGAAAATTGTCTAAGAGCCACATAACTCACCAAAAATCTTACTCGTCGCATCAACCTTGGCGCCGCATTGCGCGGATGCTTGCACTGGCTGGTGTCGGGTTATTTCTGGGCTGTCAAGCAACCCAGTTTAGCCAAGCCCCTGTGCTGCCGGCTCCACCACCATCGCTGAATCTTTCGCAAATTCAAACCGATGTTCCAGCAGCTCAATCGACCAATTCGCGGGAAACGGTACGTTACCAGAGCCCCGATACTGGTCGTGTCCGAAGTCTGAATGACTTTTCCTACGAAGCGGCGGCTTTGAACCAAACTCAAATCCAAGCCCAGCAAAAAAAAGCACCGGCTAGTCGTGTTGCCGAAGTCATCATCAACGGCAACAACTTATTGAACGAATACGATCTACTTCGCACGATGAAAACGAAACCAGGTCGTTTCTTTGATCCCGATAAACTTCAACAAGACGTCAACCAACTCTGGCGGAACAAGGGCATTAGCCGTATCAAAGGCCCTTTTCTTGAGAACACCCCCAACGGCGTAATCGTAACGCTGGAAATTGTCGAAACGTCTTCCATCAGTGAAGTGCAATTCATCGGCAACCGTGGAATCTCGGATGCGGCGTTGAGACGCCATACTGATTTGCAAGACGGACAACCGCTGGACGTGCATCAAATCCGACTGGCGAAGACTAAAATTGAGGAACATTACAAAGCAAAAGGCTTCCCTCGGACGCAAGTCGAGATCATGGAAGGCAGCGACACCGGGGACAACCGAGTCGTTTTCTTGATCCACGAAGACGAAAAACAGCGGATCTGGAAAGTCGAATTCGAAGGCAACACCATCGCCCCCGATGGACGCTTGAAAGCACTGATTCAATCCAAACCTGGAATCGCAAAAATCTTCGGTGGGTTGGTCAAACGAAACGAAATCGACCAAGACATCACTCGACTGACCAGTTACTACCGCAGCCTTGGTTTCTTCAACGCTCGCATCGGACGCGAGTTCAGTGAGAGCAACGATGGACGGTGGTTGAATTTGCGTTTCATCATTAACGAAGGGCCTCGGTATCGCGTACGTCAAGTCTCGTTCATCGGTAATCAGGTTTTCCAACCAGAACAACTCGAGTCGCTCCTTGAGCTACGCCCCAACCAAGAGGGCTCGCCTGAATTCAACGTTACCAGAATGAATGGGGATGTCGAGGCATTGCGAGAACTATACGGCGGCCAAGGTTTTATCTTTGCCAATATCGTCGCTGAACCAAGATTCCTAGAAGAACCCGGCTTGTTGGACATCGTCTACAAAATCGAAGAAGGCAAACAATACTACGCTGGCGAGATCCGTGTTCACTATGAAGGCGGAACCAGTGTGACTCGGCGTCAGGTTGTATTGGATCCACTGTCGGTTCGCCCAGGCGACGTGATCAACGTCCAAGAACTTCGCAATAGCGAGCGTCGCCTTGGTGCGCGGAACGTTTTTGCTCCGGGCGTACGCATTGAGCTAACACCATCAAATCCGAATGACCCGAATCGGATAGCGGGTCGATCAGCTGGCGGTGGTAGCAGTAGCCGACCAACTCGCACTGCCGGCAGTGGGGCTCGACCTCCAAGCGGCGGCAGCGGCTCTCGACCTCCAAGCGGCGGAAGTGGGTCGAGGTTCTAATGCCAATCAAATCACCGTTTGGATCGCCAACCATACTGCGAATCTCCAAGATGCTTTCGAATAAAACAAACTTTAAGTCGCTCACCAAGGCCGGATTATCATTATTGATAACCGTGGTCGTGATCGCGCAAACCGGCTGTCAGTCGACTTTACAACACGCTGAAACGTTTGGACTGCACCCCAAAAGTTCAATCGACTTCGCGGCAGCAAATCCACCGCAGTCGAAGATCGATAGTGGCAAGTCCATTGAACAACGTTACAACGAACTAGCCGGACTGCAACCAGCTCAAAACACAAACTCGCTGGCCAACGGCAACGCGGAAGTTCGAGCTCAGTCACCAGCAAATAACGGATTTGGTTTTCCTAGCGGTAGTCGATCACTGTTTGGCTCGCAGCAGCAAAAAACCGTTTCAACCGCA
>CAZKTR010000042.1:0-15284 GCA_964555525.1 uncultured Pirellulaceae bacterium | reverse complement strand
TTGTGGTCGCTCATTGTTTTTCGCCTCGTAAATGGATTGCTGGCATTGGTTTACCGGCAAAAGCGAGTTGTTTGGTCGTGTTAATTGTAACCCTCAAAAGTCCTGAAATTGGTGACAAACTGTCCCAATTAAATGAACGTTTTGAAGCTGTTTGGTTGTGTGGTTTAATGAACCTCGTGGTTCAACGCTTCACCTAATCTTGGGTCCTTTAGGGGGACTAGAGCCCGGTCGCCCGCGATCCAGCAGAACAGAGCAATGAAAATTGCTGCCATTCCGATCCCGCAAGTAAGGTCGCCGATCGCTCCGAGTCCCGAGAACGTAAAGTTTTCGTGAATGCTGTAATGTTCGTGAGGCTCTCTAGCTAATGTTCGGCCGTACTCTGGCATCACAAGCCAGTAGTGATCCAGCCAGTGCAAGCAGAGAAGCCAGATTGCCGAGAACGTCAACAACTTTCTGTTACGACGGAGGGCTCGGCCCATCAGCAAGAAGAACGGGATGAATAAGTGTCCGATCAACAGCACATAAGTCAGCGGCTTCCAGCCAGCGCCATTGATCCGTGGGTTGTACCAAAAGGTTTCTTCCGGAATGTTCGCGTACCAGATCAACAAGAACTGGCTAAAGGCGATATAACCCCAGAAGATCACGAAGCCTTGCATCAACTTGCCAAGGTCGTGGTAGTGTTCGATTGTGATTTCGTCGGTGACTCGTCCACTGCGTTGCAAGTACATGCAAGTCAACAAAATGGTGCTCAGTGCCGCACCAAAGCCGCCGGCAAAAAAGTAAACCGGGAACATCGTGCTAAACCAAAGTGGCGACAAAGACATCTCTAAGTCAAACGAGCTAAAGACAACCGTGACAGCGAACAGCAACAAGAACGGAGCTGCCAAACCTTGTAGCTTCGCCGTGATGGTTTTGTCGCCTGTTTCGTCTTGCTTCAGCGAACGACTCAGGTAGGTGTAACCCAATAAACCCCAGACGCCAAAGTAGAACAAAATCCGAATCGCGAAAAATATCGGATTCAGGAAACCACGCTTGAGTGTTTCGATTGGAGGCAAGTTGTTGGGGTCGACTTCGGCACCGTGAGCACTGTAGCCAGCGTGAGCCCACTCGTAGACGATATTGGATCCAAACAACAACGGAATCAAAATTGGTAGGAACAACACGAACATCGGTAGCAAGCACATCGCGTAAATTTCAGCGATTCGTCGAATCGTCGCACTCCACCCTGCTCGAGTCAGGTGCATGATCGTGACAAAGAACAAGCAGCCAACGCCGATTGAGAGCACAAAGCAATACGATGCCAAGTACGACATCAGAAAACGTTTTGTTCCTCCGCCAGAAACGACTGCCGTAGCCAACGCGATACCGATTCCAATTGCGCCGGTGATCACCGCCATCGGGATCGCTTTGACTTGACCACCGTTGAGTGAAACAACGGGCGAAGTGATTTGTGCAGGTCGAGTTTTATGCATTTCAAATCTTCGTAATTAATAATGTGGCTGAACAGCCAGTGTGTTTTGGTTGTGAGTCGTTTCGCTGCGATCATGCTGTGAAGCGATGCTCGCAAACGAAGTTTATTTATTCAGCTGATGTGTCGTCAGCGGGTGTTTCAGTTTCGGCTTCGCCAGCTTCTGGCTCGTCGTCGGTCTCCTTTTTAGAAGACACCGGCAAGCCAGTTTCTTGCAGAGCTTTCACGTAAGCCACGATCGCCCAGCGATCTTCGGCTGTGATTTGGTCTTTGTAAGGCCCCATCGTTCCGCGGCCGTAGCTGATCGTGTTGAACAATCGGCCGACAGGGTTTTGCTTCGGGTCTTTCACGACAGGGTCATGCAGTGACTTGGCAGTTGTCCAAGTTGCTTTGCCGGCTGCACCCAAACCCATCGCACGCTTGTTAACCAAACCGTCGCCCTGCCCCGCGTATCCGTGACAGGCACTACAGTAAATTTCAAATCGTTGCTTGCCGCGAGCAAGGAACGCTTCGTTGATTTCAATGTCAGATGGGAACTCAGTCGCGTAGTCGGCAACGTTATCTTCACCAGGCTTCGGGCTCGCGCCGGCTTTGAGGCCTTGGAAGTAATGTGAGTCGGTTTCCAAGTTGCCGTAAGAGATCGAACCAACGACTGGCTGTCGCATCGCTCGCATGTCAGCAAACAAGTAAGGATTCGACTCGTCGTCGGAGATCGGGCCAACGGTTTGTGCTTTGAACTTATCTTGGTAATCCATGTCTGGATTGAAGTGCAAACGAGGCTGGCGATTGACCATGCCTTTAGCACGGAAAATCATGATCGGTGGCAACAACAAAATGATCGCCAGCATGATGCCGACCAGCGACAACCACTTTGGCAGCTTTGTGTCGGTCAGGTCTTGGCGAACTTCTTCGATCGCAACCGCACCCCACTCGGTCATTTTGGCTTCGGTCGCCGAGCGATCGAACTTGGCGTCGTCAGCGTTGATCACCAAGAAGAACTTGTCGTTGGTGGCTCGTTTGAACCGTGAGATACGGTGCAGCGGATTCGAGAACATCGGCAGCTTGTTCAAGCCCCACATGCCCAAGAACGTCGCAAACGCACTCGACAGAACGATGATCTCAAACGTCACCGGAATGTTTGCCGGCACGCTAAAGATTGGCTTACCACCAATGAAGTAGCCATAACCCTTGAACGGGCTGACCCCATCGAAGGCGTTACTGTTTGCGAAAAACTGCAAACCCAAACCGATCATCAACCCTGTAATGCCAACGCACAACACGATGAACGGCAAGATCGAACGCTTGATGCCCAACGCCGGATCGATTCCATGAACCGGAAACGGAGTAAACGCATCAGTACTGGTGAACCCAGACTGTCGACATTGATCACAGGCTTCCAGCAACGAATCGGGATCGTCGAACTGGGCCAGTAAACCAACCAGTTGGGTTTCTTCTTCTGTTGTATTTTCTTCAACCATGGTTTTTGTCGCTTGGAAAAGTGAGCGGAAACCAATCCGTTTTATTTGTATTTAAAAATGCTTTGGTCGAGACAACCGCCAGTCAAGTTAACGACCAGGCCGTCGACTCTGATTTTTCTAATGATGATCGTCGCCATGAGGCATGATGCTTTTTACTTCTGCCATCGCGATCACCGGCAAGAACCGGCAGAACAACGTGAACAAAGTAAAGAACAAACCGAAACTACCAATCAACATCATGATGTCGATGGCGGTCGGGTGGAAATAAGCCCAGCTTGACGGCAGGAAGTCGCGACACAGCGACGTGATCGTAATCACGAAACGTTCGAACCACATACCAATATTCACAAAGATGCAGACGATCACCATGAACCAAGGCGTCGTACGGCACCACTTGAACCAGAACAACTGCGGGATCAAAACGTTACAGGTGACCATGATCCAGTACGCCCACCAGTAGTTACCGAAGGCACGATTCAAAAACGCGAATTGCTCCCATGGAACGCCACTGTACCAAGCGATAAAGAACTCGATGCCGTAAGCCGTACCGACCATCAGGCCGGTTGCCATGATGATCTTGTTCATGTTTTCTAAGTGACGCAGCGTGATCAGTTTCTCAAGACCGTAGATCTTGCGAACCGGCACCAGCAAGGTCACCACCATCGCAAAGCCAGAGAAAATCGCACCGGCAACAAAGTACGGTGGGAAAATCGTCGTGTGCCAACCAGGGACCTGCGAAACCGCAAAGTCAAAACTAACGATCGTGTGTACTGACAAAACCAACGGTGTCGCCAAGGCGGCCAAAATCGTATAAGCAATCTCGTAGCGGTGCCAAGCTCGTGATGAACCCGTCCAACCCAATGACAACAAGCCGTAAATGACCTTGCCGATTTTTGATTTGCACCGATCGCGGAAAGTCGCGATATCGGGAACCATGCCCATGTACCAGAACAAAGCCGAAACAGTCGCGTAAGTCGAAACCGCGAACACGTCCCACAGCAACGGGCTGCGGAAGTTAGGCCACATCGCCAAGTGTTCGGTTGGGATTGGGAACAACCAGTAGAACGACCAAACGCGACCAATGTGAACGCCCGGGAACAAACCCGCACAGACAACCGCAAAGATCGTCATCGCTTCGGCAGCACGGTTAATACTCGTACGCCAGTTCTGACGGAACAAAAACAGAATCGCCGAAATCAGCGTTCCCGCGTGACCAATACCAACCCAGAACACGAAGTTCACGATCGGCCAGCCCCAGTACGCTGGGTTGTTGTTACCCCAAACGCCGGTACCCTTCATGATCAAGTGGTTCAAACAACCACCCAAAACCAACAACAGCGAAAGTGCCAAGCCGAGCACGATGTACCAGATCTTGGGTTGCTTTTCAGCTTCCCAAATCTTGCAGACCGAGTCGGTGACGCCGCCGTAATCGAGGTCGCCCAAAACCAAAGGCGACCGTTGGGTTGGGTCGTCCAGGGTGTTGTCCAGTGAAGGATTAACCGATGCCATGTTTATTCTCTTAGTTATTTAAGTAGCTGAAGTCGCCAAGACTTCAGGCTCTTTGTAAATTGATTTTTTGTTTCTTGTTGTTTCGTTTTGGCTAGTTGCCGATAGCCGGTCGGGACAGTCGATCCTAGTGATCGGCTGGTTCTGTTTTGTGTTTGTCGACGTGCTCTTTTTTGTGTTCAGCGTCAGCTCCACCCTCAGTCGCGTGGGCTGAATCGTAGCCGCGGACTGAATTGCGATCATCGAAGTCGATCAACGCCGGATGCGGATTGCGAACACGAGCCAAGTACTTGGTTCGCGGACGGTTGTTCAAGTCTTCCAACATGCTGTAAGCACGCGGGTTGTCGTGGTCCTTGCGAACCTTGCTTTCCAAGTTGTTCAAATCGCCAAAGCTGATCGCGCTAGTCGGGCAAGCGTCTTGGCAAGCGGTGGTGATTTCGTTGGCGCCGATTGGACGACGGCCTTCGTTTTTGGCTTGGATCTTGATGTTTTGGATTCGCTGTACACAGTAAGTACACTTCTCCATCACACCACGACTTCGAATCGAAACGTCGGGGTTCATCATCAAGCTTTGCATCTGCAAATCAGCAGGCTCGAGCTTGTCTGCGCCGGGGTATTTGATAAACGTCTGAGCATCGCTGTAGTTCAAGTAGTTAAAGCGACGGACTTTGTAAGGACAGTTGTTGCCGCAGTAACGAGTACCGATACAGCGGTTGTAAACCATGTCGTTCAAGCCTTCGTCCGAGTGAACGGTCGCGGCAACCGGACAAACGGTTTCGCAAGGAGCGTTTTCGCAGTGATGACAAGCAACCGGTTGGTGAACGATCTGGTAGTCGTTGTCTTCTTCCTGGTTGGTGTCGGTGTACAAGTTGCGACCGTAGTAGCGGTCGATGCGAATCCAATGCAACTCGCGGCCTCGCCAAACTTCTGCTTTGCCGACGACGGGGATGTTGTTTTCTGACTGACAAGCAATCACGCAACTGTTACAGCCAAAGCACTTGTTCAAATCAATCGCCTTGCCCCACATGTTGGAGTAGACTGGATTTTCTTGCGCGTACTGCTCGCGAGTTCCCTCAGTCAAGTCAAACAATTCATGATGACTGTGGAAGGCTTCAGGCCAGTGGTGGGCGTGACCATGACCGCCATGATCATCGTGGCCGTGATCATCATGCTTTTCATCGCCGTGATCGTGATCATCTTCGATCGGCTTGTTGAAGCTAACGGGAGTAACCTGATTCAAAATCGGTAACGCACCGCCGGCCAACATCGCGTTGTGTGCTGTGGGTTTGTCGTTGCTTGAATGGACGTGTCCGTCGCCAGCATGGCCGCCGTTTTTGAACAAGTCAGCGTGATGCGATCGGAACTCTTTAAAGCTCTCAAAGCTACCTTCGCGAATCAATGTACTCCGCTTGGATTCGGTTTTTGAGCGATCGCGGAACATCCGAGCTTGGATTTCGTCACGAGCAATCTTGTCGATCGCCCAAGGCTCTTGAACCAAAGCCAAACGATAAGGCGAGCCTGTTGTTCCGATGGCGTCTTTCTTGATCGGAGCGACCAAGAAGTTTTCAGCCGTACGAAGCGGAGCCACGCTGTGACCCACCGCTTCGATGCCCGCTGGAAGGTTTCCGCCAACGCGACCTGAAATCTTGCGGCCAAAACCAATTTCCAAACCGACCGAACCATCGGCTTGTCCAGGTTGAATGGCAACCGGAACTTTGATCGCACCTGAATCGCCGACGGTGAACGTGATGTAGTGGGTTGTTGAACCGGTGCCCATGCCGCCTTGAGTGATGTTCAAAGCCTTGGCAGTGTTCGGGCTGATCTGAGCAACGTTGTCCCAAGAAATCTTGGTGAAGAAGTCCGGTAGCTCTTGCAGCCAAGCGTTATTGGCAAAGCGACCGTCGTAAATGCTGTTACTTGGCTTGAACACAAGCTCAAACGATTCTTGGTCCCAAGCCGTCGACCAGCCTTCGGTCGCTTCAACGCTTGGTGAACCAGCAAGGCTTGCCGAAACAGGTTTGGCTTGACTGTCGGCGATAAAGCCGTTGTGAACGGCTGTCTTCCACTCTTTTGAATCTTTGCCCAAGCCAGCGGCTTCGCGGACGAGCTTTTGGCCCAAAGATTCACCAAGTGCACCTTCGGCATTGTTTTCGTCAGCTTCTTTGCCAAGCAACGCGGCCAAAGTTTCTAGTTCCGACATTCCACCGTGCAGTGGGTTAACCAGTGGCTGGCCGATCAAAGTCGAACCTTTGAAGGTCTTGCCGTCTTTCCAAGCGGCCAGTTGATGAGCTGCCGCAACAACCCATTGGCAATCCACGCTGGTTTCGTTCTTGTAGATACTAACGTGAGCCGATAAATCAGCCTTTTTCAATGCTTCGCCAAACTTCAAGTCTTGCGGAGCATCAAAGACAGGGTTGCCGCCAAGGATAAATACGCTCTTGATCGTGCCGGCGTTTAGTTGATCCGTCAATGTCTTGATTGACTCAAGCGAACTTGGTCGGTCGGCATCGGCAGGTTCAGTGAAGGTCACGGTGTTGCCGTTGTTGCCAAGCATCTGGTTGATGCGATGCACGACTGCGTGAACTTCTGGTGCTTGGCTTTCACCACAGATGATGGTCGACTTGCCTTTGCTCTTCTTTAGATCGTCAACCAACGCGTTGAAAACTCGTGTGCGGTAAGGTTGGTCTTTGGCAGGTGCATCGGCGCTGCCTTCGACTGCGGCCAGTAACGCACCAACGAAACCAGGGATGTCGCTGCTGCGGACGGCAAGGCGATGGTCGGCGGTGCCACCGGTGTGACTGAATTGGCTTTCGATCGCGTACATGCGATTCATGTTGCCGCTGTCGGCGTCGCGTGCTTTCGCAAAATCGATCGCGTTAGAAATGCTGCCCGGATCCATTTGCATTGGATCGGCATCAATCGAGACAACCACGTCGGCGCCCAAATCGTAGTGAGCACGCAAACTCTTGCCGAAGGCCAACTTGGCTCCAGCTCGTGAGTTGTCATCGTTGATCGGAGCAAACGAGAACCAGTTGCCGCCTTTGCCAGTGAACTCTTTCTTGAGTGCCAACATGCTTGGCGAAGCAGTTGGTTCGGCCAAAACCGCGACGTCGGCCAAACTGTCACCGAACTTGGCAGCGGCGATGAAGTCTTCGAAAGTTGTCTCTGTGAAGCTGTCGCCTGTGGCATGCAGTGACGCACGCAAACGATCGGGGTCGTAGAACTCAAGCATGCGAGCTTGAGAGAAAGAAGACGATGCACCTTTGGATTCGTCGTGGTCTGGGTTACCGTCGAGTTTGATCGGACGACCATCGTAGCTGGTAGCTAAAAGCGGCCGAGCCACCCCACCAAGCTCGGTGAAGGTCGTGTACTTTTGCGTGACACCGGGAATGCGATTTTGAGGGCGAAACGCGAAGGTCGCGATCTTTTCTTCTTCGTAACGACATCCGGCAACACTGCCCAGTGCTAACGAGGCACCCATCAACTGGAGCCAGCGACGGCGAGAAAATCCATCGCCGGTCTCGCTGATTGCACCGCCAAAATCGCGGTCGATGGCTTGGTTGAACTCCGGCGTGTTTTCAACGCTCTCGGTCAAGCTCAGCGGCTGGTCGTCGAATGATTGGGTTCTTGGCTTATTCATAATCGTATTTGCAAATGGTCAAAAAGGACGCTTGCGAAATCGCTGTGTTGATTGTGGGTGTGTCTGGTCGGTAAAGTTCGTCGGTGGTCGTGTTAACAAGCCCACCGTTGAACTTTGTGGCTTATCGGTGGCAGGTTGAACAGTTAACTTTAGGGTTCACTTCCAACGCTTCCGCCCAATGCTTGTGGTATTCTTTTTCATTGTCGAAACCATCTCGCTCAGCGTCGTATTCCCAATCGAGTTGAGTAACGAGTTCGGGGTCGCGGATATGTTCAGTTGGGTTCCGGTGGCACTCAAGGCACCACTTCATTGATAAAGGCTCAACTTGTGTAACGATTTCCATCTTGTCGATGCGACCGTGACACGATTTGCAGCTGACGCCTTTGTTGACGTGAACGCTGTGGTTGAAATATACGAAGTCAGGTGTGTCGTGAACTCGCTCCCACAGAACCGGATCCGCATCGCCAAAGTTGTCTAAGCTAACGCGGATAAGTTCTAGGTTTTCGCTGTCTTTATGGATCTGGCCGAGTGAACGCCAGTCGCCTTTGAGAGCACCTGGGTATTTGGTGGTTGCTTCGCCGCCGTGGCAGTTACCACAAGTCGCCGTTGGTGGGATCGCTGCATGAGCTGCTTTATCAACGGTGTTGTGGCAGTAACGGCAGTCGAGCTTTAATTGTCCCGCGTGCAGTTGGTGACTGAAAGGCACCGGTTGCTTAGGTTGATGACCGACGTTAACCACTTCGGGGTGTATCGCCGCAAACAAACACGTCGCCAAGTAACCACCGACCGCCAAGGCACTTACGGCCATCAGCAAAGTGAACTTGTTTACCCAAGTTGGAAAATGAAACTCTTGCATGGATTTGCACCTGAACCGACGCCACGGAAATTCGCAGCAAACGTAAAACGCACGTCAGACTCCCAATGAAGCCATAAAACGCACGCAGGAAATAACTCGACTTCGGCGATTACACACAAATTTGTTCAGCCCTATTTTAAAAATGGGGCTGTGACTTAATTCAGTCTAAATTCGCCGACGGAAATAGCCCTCTTTCGAACCATAAAACCGGTTCAAAGACAGCCGTCTCCTAATTTCAAACCGAGAATTTAAGTCAAAGTTCAAGTTTGATCGAGGGGTAAAAGTGTCGCAGTTCCTTCTAGGTCGTCTCGGTTGCAAGCAGTTGCGATATTTTGAGATCGAGTGAGCCATTTTGACGCATCTGTTTATCGCAATAGCGGTCACTCGAACGTCTTATATATAGATAGTGCCGAGCGAACTTGCTCCTTCGGTGGGCCAGCAAGTCAGTGGTTAAATTAAGCGGGTTAAATAACGAGCAGATTAAATTTAACGAGGCCGCCTAGTTTGCTTAGTTGATAACAGGTCAACAAAAGTCAATTTCGGAAGAAGCGGCAAGTTAGGCAGGCTTTTTGGAATAGTAACTCGGCGCGTTAGGGAGGAACTCCAATGCTCCCCTGCTTGTAGAATTGACAACCGCGAAACACGCGAAAAAAAACGAAAGACAGAATCGAATTAAGAATTGCTTGTTTTTCGCGTATTTCGTTTCTTTCGCGGTTGTAAAAAAGTTGCTTCGGATCGCGAATAATCCATTTCCATTTAATTCTGCGGTCAGCTAATTAAGTTGGAGGTCCTTTGCGTTAAATCTATTTCGTCCTGCCTAGCGATGGCAGATTCTGGCACTTAGGCAGTCTCACCCAAGTACAGGCTCAATTTCTCCAGCGTATCTGCCGAATCCAAGGCCGCTTTTCCAAAACCGGCCACCGCACCGTTTTGCACGGCTTGATCTTGAGCGTCTTGATAATTGGAAACGATCATTACCGGGATGTCAGCCGATACCGGGTTTGACTTAAGCGAATTCAAAACATCCATCCCGGCTGAACCATCGGCGTCCAGCAGTCGGTTGATCAAAATCAAATCGTATGCGGTGTTAGCAGCGGCCTCGACCGCTTCATTCAGGCTATGGCTACGATCGACTTGTGCGTCAAAGTGTTTTTGTAGCAACTCATTAATGCGATAGTTGTCTGCATTACATTGTCCAACATCCAAAACTTTACGCTTCACATCGACTCCAAGAAAAAATTTAGTTTGCCGTTGTAGCTGGGCTCGCCAGAGTTCAGGCCTTTGATAGCCACATTGTTGGAAAATTAATTGGTAAAATCAAGCTCCGTAGCTGGGCTCGCCAGAGTTCAGGAGCCTTACTGTGCCGCATCCCGAAGTCTGGCGACTCCGGCTACGTTCTATAGGTGGTTCGCTTTAAATACCACAAGCATTAAAAGTGTGGAACAAATTGCAGTACTAGCTTAGAGTGGTCATCCAAGCTTAAAGTTGTTTGACTAAACCCGTAATTCTTTCAGAGATACCCATGAGACCATTGTTCTATTTACTGCCTTGCTTGATCCTTATCGGATGTGGTCATCAGGAAACCTCTTCGCCTGAAACCGATGCTCCTCAACCACCCACACAACCCACTGAGCAGACTGACAATGAAACAACGGTTGTTTCGCAGCGCGAAGGCGATACCAAGATTCAAGCTGCCGTCGATTCGCCGAAGATCGAGTATTCGAGTGCCACTCCAATCGAAGCAGTCACGAATTTTACCGAAGGCATTGTGAATGACAATTTCGATCAAGCCAAGTCAGCGGTCGTGTTTGATGAAAAAGTAAAATCTTACTTGGTGGCCAATGTTGAAGCAGTTCGGGCGATGGATAATTTTGCTAAAGCGGACAATGAGCATTTTGGCAAAGAAGGCGCAATGCCGATTGGGTTCATGCGGACAACGATGCTTCACAAGCTCAAAGGTGCAAAGTCTGTTTTGATCGATGACGACCACGCTGAGGTTACGATGGGATCACCGCTTCCAATGAAGTTGGTTAGGGATGCCGATGGCTGGAAGATCGACTTCACGGGGTCAGAGTCAGAACAATTGTTGGAGATGGTTCCGAAGGTGTTCGGGGATACGGCCAAAGCGTTCAATCAAGTTCGAGCGGGCATTCTTGACCGAACGCTCAAAACGCGCGACGAAGCTCGCCAAGAGCTAAAACGGCTGAAAGCAAAGTATGGGCTTTGAGTCAGCTTAGGCTGTGCGAACCAGTTTACGAAGCGAGCGAGTGTTTGAGCTTGCAATCATTGTTTGGCCAGCAGGCTTCATTCTTTTCAGACGAATTGTACGGTCGGGGGTCGGTTGATTTACAACGTAGAAGCACACGTGGGAAAAAAATAGCACACCATGAATTCACATGGTGCGCTATTGAGTTTTCGTTTGCCACTTCAAAGAGGATTGAAGCGTTCAAAATTGACTAGTCGCCAACATTGTTTCGGATGATGTTGTCACCGATCGTGTTGTCACCAAAATCAGCAACGCCGAATTCTAGATTTTCTCGGACAACATTGTCGTACACATCGTTATCCAGCGTCGAATTGTTTAGCAGAACACCACTACGTACGTTCTGGAAGACAAACGAATTGATGATCGAATTGTCAGCACTCATCAACATCAAGATTCCGTGTCCTCCATTGCCTGTCGAGTTGAGGTCGTCTAGCACGTTGTTGATTGAAGTCTCTACCCGGAAACCATGGCCTTCGTTGAATCGGGCGCGATTGTCGAACAGCACGCAGTTGGTCGCATCGTCGATGCTAAATCCGTGCGAGCCATTGGTGCGAGCGAGATTGTCAATCAGCATGTGGCCATCGCCTTCTACTGCGTAACCTCGGATTCGACTGTTGAGCGAAAGGTTGTCGATAAACACAAAGTTGCTACCTGCAATCCGGAAACCGTGAATGTTGTTCAGGTCAGCTCGGTTAGAATCAAACGTGGCGATATTGGTATCGAAAAGACGATAGCCGTTACCAGCATTCCGATTGGAATTGTTGTTTTCCAGAGTGACCTGATCGCTCATGATCCGCACGCCATCGTTGCCGCACTCGCGGATTTCGGAGTTCCGCATTGTGAATCCGTTGCAGTCAGCGTCGACCACGATTCCGATACTGTCTGCGTCGTGAACGAAGACATCAACCAAGACAACGTTCCGCGAATCATCGTCGACATGGATTCCTCGGCGGCCGCCTTCGATTTCCAAACCGACAAGGACCACGTCATCCGCTTTGATGTCAATTGCGTCTTTACTGTTGTCGGCGGCTATAATCATCGCGCCGGAAAAGCCTTCAATGACGACGCTTTTGTCAATCGTCACGTTTTCGGTAATCTGACCTGTCAATTCAATGACGTCTCCTGCCGATGCCGCATCCAGTGCTGCGGTAAGGGTTGCAAATTGCCCGGGGACCGTTAACGGGCCATCAATCGGATCTGGAGTGATCGGATCTGGGGCCGTGTTTCCGTTAGGGATTGTAATGACAAAATCATCGAAGAATGCCTCTTCATCTTTTGAAGTACTCCAGTCGTCGTTGCCACCATAGAAAGTGCTGAAGTACATCTGGTCGATCGCAAATGAATCGTCTAGTCGGTAGCGAATGTTTTGTTCATTGATGACCATGACGCCATCAACCCAGACCTGTTGAATCCCATCAAATTCACCCGGCGTGTTCATTACAATACGCTGAGTAATCTGATACCAACGATCAGCAACGAATACGGTTTGGTTTCCGTCTGGATTGAAAAAGAAGTTTCGGTCTTCCTGTCGACCGTCTCCTGAGAAACCGGAAGTGGTATGCTTTGCGTATGTGATTCCGCCAGAAGTCAATTGCTGCGGTTGTCCCGATGTTCCATTGAAATTAGTCCGCCACATCAAACGACCTGCCCAGCCATTGAAACCTGTCGCTTGGGTGCTTCCTGTGGGTGCTGTGCCGCCGGCCAAGCCCGGAAGTTTGCCGCCGCGAACAAAATCAAAACCAGGAGCAAATCGAACTCGGTAGCTCAAGGTCGCTTCTTCGTAGGACTCGTCAAAGTCATAAGGCCATTGGGCGCCCGTGCCCCTCGTACCATAAGAGTCTGCCGGATAAAAAGCTGCCAATGCGCTGCCGGTGCCTCCGAAGGCCTCTGCACCACTGACGACACGAACCCGCCCTTCAGTCACGCCATTGTTAAAACGCGGTTCGCCAAAGTCAGCGTCCAAGTCATCGTCGGTGTACGGGCCTGCTTGGCGAGTATCGAAGTTCTGTTGAAAAATGACGGTTTGGCTGATAGCGGACTGCGAACCAATAAGGCTTACGGCGCCGAATAAAACCAGCCCAGTCAGGGCTTTAGAAAAGTAGGATTGAGGCATGAAATGTCTCCGATAGATTGAAAAAAGTCTTCACAGACCTTAAGGTCGATTGAACGACCTAGCCTGGGCATTTGTTTTCTAAGAGATGTATGGTGATTCAGCCGGCTTGAAAGTCAATCTGGGAAAAGTGGGCTGTTTGCGCAGTTCAGCGGTTTTGTTGGGTTTCTGGCAGTTGAAAGACGTTAAATCAGGCAGAATTGAGGAAATTTGATGTGTTCGCCAGCCCAGGAATGGCAGCATGCCCGAGCTGGGCCCGTGGGATTAGAACTTCTACTATCGGGGGCAACTGAAATGGCGCAACCAAACGTTAACGCCACGAGTATTTCAGCGTTTCGTGTCCCGGTCCCTCTGCTAGCCGAACAAAAACGGAAGAAGACCAGTTGGAACGCGGAAACAAACGCCAACGACTTGGAAAGCTCACGCTCTGCCGACCTGTATGTCTTCGCCCTGCTTCATGAACAGAACCGGGACTTGGTAAATCCGATCGACCTAACTCAGTGGACCTTTTACGTCCTGTCTACCGCTCGCCTGAACGAACTTGGCTCCCAAAAAACAATCACGCTCGGTTCTCTCAAGAAGCTGAATCCCGTTGCTACGAACTTCACCGGATTGGCAAAGGTGATTCGCGAATTGGTAACCGAAACAAACCGAAACTAACTTCACTTCACCTCAATCGCCACACTATTGCTATGGCTGTTGAACTCGGGAGCGTACATGCACTGCAGCGTTGCGATGCCTGATTGGTACTCGCCGCGGTGTTGGACGCGGACTGAATACTCGAACACGTATGTCCCGCGTGGCAGGTAGTCGATAAAGAAATGACTGGCAGTATCACGAGTGGACTCGTAATACCACAATCCGTCCTGTCGCTTGTACCTAGACAGCACGTTCACGGGTTCGGTGCCACTGCCGCGTTGGTCCTTTAAGTGGACGTACTCCATGTCCCGGTCAACCCGAAGTTCGACTCGAGTAACCACTTCATCACCAACTTCGACTGGCCCATCGATCGCAGTGATCGTCGGTCCATCTTTGGTGTTCTTTTTCAAGAACAAAGCCTTCTTCAATTTCAACGGTGTGCCTTCGTAAGGTTTAATCTTGGACACGTCTTCGAGGTACTTCCAGTGGACGCTGCCCCAGGCAATCCCATCGTCGGACTTTTTGACTGTGATGTTCTTCATGCTGCTTTTAACATCGCTGCCGGCGAACTTTTGCGAGTAAAATCCTGTGCCGGCTTCGACGTTTTTGGGTTCGATTTTAATATTGCCCAAAGAGACTTCGACCAACTTGTTGGAAGCCAACCGATCGGCCCCGCGGAGCAATAACGCGTAGACGGCGTCGGCCGTGGCTTTGGTGGTTTTCCAGTTTTGGGTTTGCTTCTGCTTTAGCAACCAAATCTTGCAGTCTTCGACCGCTTCTTTATCGTCGGCGACTTCTGCGTACGCTTCGATCAACATCGCTTGTGTTTCGATCGGAGCTCGATACCACCACCAGCGTTCTTCGGATTCTTGCCAGAATCGGCCCAGCTCCTCGTTGGACTGTGAACGCTCGGTCAGCGAAGCCAAGATCGCCTTCGGAGTGGCTTGATCGCCGAATCGTTTGGTGGCAATGGCCAGCTGAGCCTGTGACATTTTTCCAACGGTCAGCCAATGCTCTTTTGCCTGAGCCAAAAAGTAATCCACGGCAACCCGGTTTTGGTCTGCGATCGCTCGGTCTTTCAAAAAGAAACTGCGACCGTACAAGTACAAGCAAACCATCGATGACAAATTGTTCTTGCCGAGATTGCCATCTCGTTCGATGCGTTGGTAAGTCGAATTGATCCAGCCGTCTAAACGGTTTAGCGATTTGAGCGCTGGTTGTTCGTTCACTTTCACGCCCAAATGCCGCAGGCGTCCGTAGCCGGTAGTAATGTATAGCGTGATAAAATCGTTGGCCGGTCCGCCGGGGAACCAAGACCACG
>CAZKTR010000041.1:13212-15361 GCA_964555525.1 uncultured Pirellulaceae bacterium | reverse complement strand
TTGGGATGGCTGGCCGGAACCGAATCAGGCTCGGTTCGCCAAGATGGCTCGTGAAGTTTGGTACCCGATCATTAAAGATTTTTACTCGTCGGCCAACGGGAATTGGGACGCGTCGATGATGCAAACAATGATCGCGATGGGAGTTTTTTTGGATGATCAAGCGATGTTTGATCGAGCCAAAAACTACTACCTGACTGGTAAGGGAAACGGCGCGATCGGAATGTACTTTAAGCCCTCCGGGCAATGCCAAGAATCTGGCCGCGATCAATCCCACACGCAAATGGGTTTAGAATTTCTGGCCAATACCTGTGAGACCGGCTGGATTCAGGGCGTCGATCTTTACGGAGCACTAGATAATCGGTTGTTAAAAGGGTTTGAGTACACCGCCAAGTACAACCTTGGCAACGAAGTGCCATATGAACGCTATGTCAGCTTTGAAGGTCGCTATAAGTACAACGAGATTTCAGGCAAATCCCGCGGTCGTTTCCGCCCAATGTACCAGCGAGTTTACAACCATTACCACAATCGCAAAAAAGTGGACGCTCCTTTTACCAAGCAAGCTGTTGAAAAAGAACAGTCTCGTCGCCGCAAGCGCACCGAGACTTATATCGATCTGCTGATGTACTCCAATTGAGCAGGCGGGTTTGTTTACTCCAACGGGGTTTTTATCAGTGTTCTTTTTTCAAACCAGATGATGCGTTGCATGTAGCGTAGAGAACCATGACCCTGGAGCGGTTAACAGAAGCCTAGAGGAACCACACGACTCCAACGAACACCGCAGTAGCAATGACGACTACACCAAGCAGGATCGGAAGGTAGACGCGAGGCGAGAGGTTGGCGGGATCGTCGTCATCAGTAATGGAACCGCCTCTGTAGTCGGCGATCCAATGAGGCAAGCGTCCAAACGCGGTGTAGAGCCCACCGAGTATCACACCGACCCCAAGAAACGCCCAAGTGCGCACGTCACCAACGCCAGCGAAAATGCACCAACCAAGCAGCGCCAAAAGAACGAGTGAGAGTAGGCCCGAAGCGATTTGGTTAGTTGTCATCGGTAGTTCTGATAGGTTTGATAATCCAAGAATTTACGACACAGCTTCTCACTGAAACCCAACAAGCGTCGCAACACCAAACAGTTTACCAAAAAAGAAACCGCGTTGCCAAAGAAGTCGTGTCTGCGGCTGTCCACGGCGTGGCAAACCAAAACACGTAATCAAAGCGATCAACGTGGCAGACCGTTGCGTATCGAAAAAGCTGCCCAGCAGGCGGGGTTCCCGGGCGGTAAGCGAGGGCCTTATCGACGATCTACCCAAACGCCCCATATTTTTCGTGTTTTTACAACGCAGCAGCTCGATTGATTCCATAAAAAAGGCTTAAATCATAAAAGCTCTAAAATTATCCGTGACGATTGCTGTTTGTTTGTCACCAAAAGATACGAGCCATCAGGGCAAGCAGTGTTTTGCTTCGGAGCGAAATATGACCCCAAAACAATGGAAATCCTGAAGTGTAACTCGTTATGAGGAATTCACCTTCTTAGCCGATTTATTTGGAGAGCAAAAGCTATGTTTCAAACCAACAAATTCTCGGCTCTTTGCTTCTTTGTGTTGATTTCCCTTTTGTGCGATTCGGGGATTGGGCAGACAACTGTGTTCAATACAAATGATTCAGGCGCTGGATCGCTACGTTCAGCAATAGTGATGGGTGGAACAGTTGATTTTGATCCCGTGCTCTTTTCGACGCCGCAGACGATTACTCTAGCGACTCCGCTTCCAATGACCAGCATCAATTATGCGATCAATGGCCCAGGTGCCGATTTGCTGACGATTGAAGGAACGTTTTCAAACGGCGAAATCTTTTTCATTTCTGGTGGCGTTGTGAGCCTGTCTGGACTCACATTAAGTGGAGCTCGAAACGGTCCGCCGGCAGATTATTCCAGTCCCACGGTCGGAATCTTTTTGCGGGGGAATCTGACGCTGGATAGTGTTTTATTGCGAGATTTTCAAAGCCAAGCGGTTTTCAATCAAGTTGGCGATCTTGCGGTGATTAATAGCACGATTACAAACAACGGTGAAGACGGAGTTTTCAATCAAAGTGGCAATCTTGCGGTGATTAATAGCACGATTACAAACAACGGTGAAGACGGAGTTTTCAA
>CAZKTR010000041.1:0-13112 GCA_964555525.1 uncultured Pirellulaceae bacterium | reverse complement strand
TCAAAGTGGAACCACTACCATCGATAACAGTACGATTGTGAACAACGGTGAGCGGGGTGTTTTCCATAATGGAACTGGAAATGTAGCTATCAGCAGTTCGATTGTTGCCAACAACAGTGCAGAGGAGGACATATTCAGTTTTGGCTCTGATTTAACTGCTGAGTTTAGTCTGATTGAAAGTACTTCTTTGTTCACCGATGGTGTCAACGGAAACATTGTGGGTATCGATCCACTACTGATACCGTTTGGCGCCGCTGATGGAGACGCGACTTCGTTTCTTTTGAGCCCAGGAAGTCCAGCTATTGATGCGGGGGCAAATCTTCTTGGATTAACACTCGATCAAAATGGAGGCACGCGAGTGCGTGGTTCGCAAATTGATATCGGTGCGACTGAATTCAGTCCCGTTCCCGAGCCGAGCAGTCTAGGGGTTATCTACGGACTGGGATTGGCTTTTCTCGCTCGAAGAAAAAAGCCGAGGTATCGCGATTGAGGTTTAGACAAGGGGTTGTGCTGGCTAGCGGCGTGGCAACCCAAAAGATGTTCCGACGACGAACTTGCGTAAAGAACATGTTGTACGGTCCTACTCGCAGTTGGCACGACGACGAAACACCACGTTAAGTGTCCGTTGAATCTGGTTTCGGTTTCATTTTTCGTAGGGCATAGGTGATTCCACAACTGACCAAGACGACAAAACCAGAGTAGATGGAACCCGGAATAAATCCAACGAAAGCGACAAGGTTCTCGTTGATGGCATCATATTCGCCAGGATGTGCTGCGATCCAATCTTGGTTGTTGGTCTCCCATGTTTCGGTGTCTTGCAGGACGGCAGGGAAAAAGAGGATCGACCAGACAATCACTGCCAAGACGAAACGAATCGCGAGAGATACGTAGCCAAGTCTGCGGTGATTTCGAGTCAGGATAAACAGTGGTGGAACTAGCCAGCAAACCGCATGGTATCTGTTTTCAGACGCGACAACGAAGGCAAGGCACATCGCCACGATTGCGACCATGAGCAACGACGTGCGAAGCGAGAATTTAGGGATCGAAAACCCACGTACCACGTTGTCATCATTCATCACTGAGGTCGCCGAATCTAGTCATATGCGACAGGCTGTCCGGTAAACCGGGCGGTTTGGGGTGAGTGTCTAGGAAGACAACGAGTTTAACGGTTTTCAGATGTGAGGTGCAAGCAGATTTGCCCTTTTGAACCCTCGGTCGCCGCCCCGCGTATCCTTCGCCTAACAGGCGAGGCCGAGGTTTTGCCAGTATTCGGTTCAAAATTTGCGGATTGGACAAACGCTTTTGCCGATAACGGTTGTGGGGGCGAGGCTATTGGTGCGCTTTGATCCAGACCCCCATCCCGCAAACCAACAGCTTATCTAATTATCAGTCACGAATGAAACCATTTTTGCGAGCCATTAAACAGTCGCTCAAATACCGATGGTCGATCGCCGGCGCATTTCTATGCAGCTTCTTGATCGCCATCATCTGGAGTGCCAGTATCACGACGGTGTTTCCAATCGTCAAAATTGTGCTGGAAGACGAAACCGCCATCACTTGGGTCGACAAGAGCATCCGAACTGCCGAAGTCAACCTAAAATCGCTCGACGAAGAAATCGTTGAACTAAATGCCGAGTTGCAGCGGGCCAACGATCCGGTTGTCTCCAACCGTATCGAGTTAAAAAGAGACCGAATCAGGGCCGAAAAAAAAACGCTCGATTGGTTCCGTGACGTTCAGCCCTATGTCGAAAAGTACGCACCGCAGTCGCCTTTTCAAACGCTCTGCTATGCCCTCGCTTGGCTATTGATCGTTTCTGTGATCAAAGGTGTATTGCTGGTGTTCAGTGCGATCTTGGATGCACGGGTGGCTGAGCGAACGGTTTACGACATGCGACGAATCTTCTACCGGAAAGCGCTAGAGCTAGACCAACGGCGAATCGACAACATCGGCACCTCGAATATGATGACGCAGTTGTCCTACAACATGATGATGATTAGTAGTGGCTTACGAATGTTCTACGGAAAGTGTTTTCGCGAACCACTCAAAATGATCAGCTGCTTGGTTTTTGCTGCGATGATTTCCACGCCGCTGCTGTTGATTTCGATGATCATTGTCCCCGCCGGTGCTTTTTTGATTCACTCGGTTTCGCGACGGATGAAAAAATCGACGCAGGTCGAAATGGCGGGAATTGGCGAGGTGTTTCGGACGTTGATTGAGACGTTCAAAGCGGTGAAGACGGTCAGGATTTTCAATCGGGAACGCACCGAACGGCACCGGTTTAAGACGAACGCGTGCACGTTGTACGACATGCAGATTCGCATCGCGTTGTACGATTCATTGTTGCGACCGATCACGGAAGTGCTGAGCATTCTTTCGATTTCGTTGTCGATGTTGGTCGGGGCTTACTTGGTTTTGAATCAGGAAACTCATTTGTTTGGTTTTATCAAGATCAGCGACAGTCCGATTTCGCCGACGATGCTGCTGTTGTTTTATTCGATGCTGGCCGGTGCGGCCGATCCGGCTCGGAAGATGAGCGAGATTGTGAATGTGATTGTGCGGGGTGGCACGGCTTGCGACAATCTATATCGATCGTTTGATCCCCTGCCCTTGGTTCGGGCTCCCGAAAATCCGATGCCTGTTCCTAATCACAAGCAGTCGATCAAGTTCGAAAACGTGTTCTTTGCCTATTTGCCGCGGCAGCCCGTCGTGAAACAAATCGATTTACACATCCCCTTTGGTCAGACGGTAGCCATCGTTGGTGGCAATGGTAGCGGCAAGTCAACGTTGATGAACTTGTTGGCTCGATTTTATGATCCACACAACGGGCGAGTGCTAATTGATGGAGAAGACATTCGTCAGATGCGTCCCAAGCAGGTCCGCAATCAGATGGCTTGGGTGACTCAATCTTCCATTTTGTTCAACGGAACGCTGTGGGAGAACGTCAGTTACGGTAAGGCTCATGCGAGCGACGATGAGATCATGGCGGCGATCAAGGTGGCTCATGTGGACCGGTTCGTCGATAGTTTGGCCGATGGTTATATGACCAATGTGGGCGACGATGGAACGTCGTTGTCTGCGGGGCAGCGGCAACGAGTGGCGCTGGCGCGTGCGGTTTTGTCGGATCCGGCGATTTTAATTTTGGATGAAGCGACCAGTCAGATCGATGGCCATTCCGAGGGGCAGATTTTGGAGTCGCTGCGAGAGTTTATTAAGTCTCGCACGACGTTCATCGTGACTCATCGCCCTTCGTCGCTAAAACTAGCTGATCGAGTGATCGTGATGGAGTTGGGCGAGATCGTACACGATAGCAGCGTTGCCGATGCAGCTGCTGATTCGCAGCAGTTTCAGCAGTTGTTCTCGCGAGCGGCTTAGAAGTCGTAAGCTAGGCTGGCCAGAGGCCGTCACTTTATTAGCCGTTTTGGGGTTAGCCACGGTTGCATTGCTCCTAAACCGTGGCTAGCGCCAAAACGGCTCACGTTGATATTTGTAATTTGAATAAAGCGACACGCTCGCCAGAGTTCGGGCCTTTCTTGGGCACATCCCAGGGTCTGGCAGTTCGGCTACGCAAAAGTTGGTGTTAAGCTGGCAAAGCAGTTTGCATTGCTAGCGTGGGTTGTTTGCAAGTCGATTGAAAATCGCATTTCGTTGGTCTATCGCCAAAGTTAACAGCTTGATACTCTCGGCCGCACGGTAGTGGTGGGGACTCAGCCCAACAGAGCCAGTCAATTCATTGACTGGTTTGTAGAACTCAACGGAATGTGGAATGAGGATTTTCAAAAAGTCCTTTAGTCGAAATAAAAACGAAGGTCCCAACAAGCCTCGCGTTGTATTTGTGTCCCATGAGGCGACACGAACGGGGGCGCCGAAAATCATTTTGAATCTGTTGAGCCATTTCGCAGAGCATTGTGAAGTGGCTTGCGAATCGATTTTGCTCAGCGGCGGACATCTAGCCAAAGATTTTCAAAATCATTCGGTGGTCGATTGTTTGAACTTGACCAACCAAGATCGCGATGGAATTCGCAAGCGTGTACGTAGTTTTATCGGCCGCTATCAAGACAAAATGCCAACGTTGGCGGTTTGCAATAGTATGGAATCGCGGTTCATCACTGAAGAATTGGACGCGATGGGTGTGCCTTGTGTCTCGTTGGTGCACGAGTTGCCGTCGGGATACGATGCGTCGGATTACCAACACGTATATTCGGTTTCCAAAAAAGTCATTTTTCCGGTCGACTTCGTTCGTAAGGCTGCGAATCAGTTGACGCCATTGCCGGTTGAGAAAACGCTCGTACTGCCGCAAGGTTTATTGAACCCTGATTTTGGTCTGCGTGTCTGTCGCGAAGAGGCACAGGCGAATCTTCGAGAGGAATTGGGGCTGCCTAGCAATTCGTTTGTGGTGTTGGGGTGTGGTACGTTGGATCTTCGCAAGGGTATCGACCACTTTGTTAACATTGCTCGTGTTGTCTGTGAAGCTCAGCGGGCCGAGCGTCCGATTCATTTTGTTTGGGTCGGCGAAGGTGCTCGTTGGGCTCATTCGCTGTACCATTATTTGCAACTCGACCTAGCGAACACGTCGGCGAAAGATAACGTGCATTTCATTGGTGAGCGTTCCGACGTGGAACGGTATTTTGTGGGAGCGGATTGTTTTTTGATGTCTTCGCGTGTCGATCCCTTTCCGTGTGTGATTCACGAGGCGATGGCGGCAAGTCTGCCAGTGATTGCATTCGCGGGTGCTGGTGGAGCTCCTGAGGCGATCGCCGATGGTGCCGGGTTTGTTTTGCCGTATGCGGATTACGGTCAAGTGGCAGCAACGATTCGTTTGATGCGTGACCAGCCGGAGGTGACGATTGGAATTCGTGACCGGGCGTTGCAGCGTGTGCGGCAGAAGTATCAATTCCATGACTACGCAGAAAAAGTTATCGACGTATGTGAGTTGGTAACTGGTACTGAGATGCGACGTGGGGTTGCTCCATCGGAAACATTCGAACTACGTTTGCATCGGGCTGCGTAAGTACTCAAACAGAGCCAGCACTGCTTCCTGTTAGTGATGTAGAACGTGAGTCAATCGCAAAGTAGGTGTTGAGTTTATTCAAGTCTGTTTGCTAAGGGCGAATGCGATTTGGTTGTTGTTCAGACGCATCAATGAAAAGCTGGTAGTTTGTCTTTAGGAAAATATTTGATTGAGTCAATCACCATTTTGAAAAAAATGCCGAGGTTGCTATCAGCGTTTTTACCGAGAATTATATTTTTTTAAGATCCAGCTTTACTTTTTGGATCGCAACCAACATACTTTGCGTTCTGCTTAGATTAGACGTCCCATTGCAGCACAAATCCTACCAACGGAAGCTAGTATGCGGTCTCGACAACTGCGACAGATATCAGCCTGTCAATTTTCTTCACGTTCTTGGTCTCTAGAAGAAGACCTTTTGGGCTACAGTAACTTCGGTTTTGAATCGATCGGCCTGTGGCGCCAAAAGATTGAAGACTATGGCGAGAGTGAAGCGGTTGATTTGATTCACGAATCCAATTTGTCTGTTTCTTCACTGCACTTCGCGGGTGGCTACACCGGAGATGATTGCAGACTCAAGGATTCGGTCGAGGACACGTTGGACGCGATCGACTTGGCAGCTCGGGTGAATGCGAATTGTTTGTTGATTCATCCAGGCTCGTTGAACGGTCACTTAAAAAAACATATTGGCAAAGTGTTTCAGTCGGTGTTGGATCGAATTTTGCCGTATGCGGAATCGTGTGGCGTGCAGTTGGTGGTTGAGCCGGTTCTGGATCAGCCGTATTCAAAGTTTACGTTTCATCAAACGATTGGCGATACCATTGAACTGTTGGATGCGAATCCTAACTTGGGTGTTGCCTTAGACTTGTATCACGTTGGCATGGATGCGACTGCGTTTGAGCGTTTGCCAGAGTATGTCGATCGTATCAAGCTTGTTCAGTTGGCTGATCGTACGCGTGGATCGTGGACGATGCAAAAATTCTCTGGTAATGAACGTAAGAGTTTTCGGCTTCCGCTGGGGGAAGGGCACGTGCGGATCGAGTATTGGCTCTCGCGGTTGAACGTATTGGGGTATCGTGGCCCGTTTGAGCTGGAGTTGTATGGTCCGGGGGTCGGTAGCTGTCCGTTTGATTTGTTGGCGCAATCTTGTGCGTTCATGAGCATGCCGACGCTGCAGCAGTCGCTTTCGAAGCCCAAGAGTAGCTGACTCGTTGTAGCTGGGCTCGCCAGAGTTCAGGCCTTATGTGGCTACATCCCGAAGTCTGGCGACTCCGGCTACGAAAAGAAGTTGGCTGCAGTTTTAGTCGTTGGGTAGTCTGCCACGCAGGCGTTTGGTTTCCGATCGTCGGCGTTTTGCTTCGAGTCGACGACGTTTTGCCGATGCCGAGACCTTTTTCTTTTTGCGAGGCTTCGGGGCTTGGGCTACTGATAGCAACATCGCTTTAAGCTTTTCTAGGCAGTCCTGGACGTTGCGTGGCTGGTCGCGATATCGGTGGCTGGTCAAAATGAACGTACCTTCGGACGTGATTCGGTTGGCGAACTGCGTCACGAACCGTTGCTTCATCAGCGGAGGGATAGCTCGACATTCACCCACGGACCAGCGCATCACGGCTTTAGAGTTCACTTTGTTTACATGCTGGCCACCAGGTCCCGGTGAGCGCGCAAACGAAAACCGGAACTCGGAGCGAGGAATCGTGATTTTTTCGTTGATGTAAAGCATGTGAATATTCTAACTGGCTCGGTGCTTCGATTACCACGGGAAATTGATGGTCGCCCGGCTCGGATATATCGACAATGTCAATGTAAATAGGTTCGCCTAGCAACGGCCCAGATGGATACGGCGTGTCTCGGGCGGGCAAAATAATTGCCTGTTATAGGCGGACCCAATTGCAGAAAAAGTGAACTCAGGGGACAATCTGGGGGTAATACATCTGGAGGAAGGCTCATCGTTGGCTTGTCCAGTGCCGATAAGTAAATGATGGTGGCGTCCAGTAACTAAGTAGAGTGAAGAGATTTATGGCAGCTAACGACATCGACGAAATTCTCAAACAATGGCCCTTTGACCCGCAAGCGGTAAACGTTCGCATGCTGGAATTGTCTCATCGGCAAGTGTTGCAAATGCGAGTTGATATGGGAGTGCTTCAGTTAGAGACTGACGGGCGTCCTGATGGAACCAAGTTCAACGGCCAAAAAACTTACTTTGACTTTCTGCAACAAAGCTCTCGCAAGGCTGAGGAAAAATTTGAGTTGAGTGATGATGTTTGCATGGAAATCGATCGCGAATTCGTGCAATTTTATCACCGTCGTGTTTGCTGGCTGCAACTGAAGGAGTTCGGCAGGGCGGTCAGGGATGCAGATCATACGTTGAAGCTGATGGATTTTTGCAAGTCTCATTCCCCAGATGATCAATGGACGGTTTCCCACGAACAGTATCGGCCGTTCGTTTTGTACCACCGGACTCAAGCGGCGGCGCTTTCGCATTTGAACTCTGAAGACGAAGACGAGGATGTAAAAACAAGTGACCGCGGTGCGGTCGAGCTGGCGATTGAGGAAGTCAACGACGGTCTAGAAAAGTTGCACGAGTTGTTTGTCGAGTACGAGGCTGACGAGCAGTTTGAAGAAGATGACTTGGTCGTGCGTTTACGTGAGCTTCGTGAAGGCATGAGAGAGAAGTACGATGTCGGCATGACGCTGAAGGAGCAACTGGCTTCGGCGGTCAAAAATGAGGACTATGAATTGGCTGCGAGTTTGCGGGACGAGTTGTCCAAGCGTTAGGATCGGCTTTAGCCGAAAAGATGGTGACAGTGCCTCTGGCCGGTCCAAGCGCCGGGCGGAGTGGAGCCCTTTTCACTTTAAGCTCTTTCATCGGTGCTGGTGTTGGTCGCCCTGCCCTAACGCAACCACCGGCCAAATGGAAAGCTCGGCCAAAGTTTCGATCTCCGATTCACGGGCGACGAATACGACGGCGTCGTCTGGACCGACTAGATTCAAGTCCAAATCGCCAATCACTCGCCATTCTTTTTCGGCTTGCCAGTCGATCTTTGCGCTGGTGGACTTGCGCAATTGAAAATAAGGCTTTTCGTCTTCGGTCATCGAGTGCCATTCAGCTTCACCGCCGTAGACGACGGGGCGAGCCCCAAATTTTCGTAGGAAAACGTTACGTTGGAAGGCGATTCCGTACGGCTCGAAATCCCAGCGGCTCAGATGAGCTCTGAATACACGTTTGGTTACCATCTCTTTCAACGTCATATCAGACAAACATGTGACTGAGCGGCGGTCGCGCGTAAGTTGGTTCGACGCCAAGATTCTACGAGAGGCCAAAATTCGGCATAATGCGTGGAGTTCATTGTGCCGACGACGACCGCTGCGAAAGATTAGGTCGTCTAGGTATTCGTCTTGGGTTTGGTCTGGCCACGCGCCAACTCGGCGCCGAGTCCAATGGATTAAAAACGGTTGGCTTTTAATGGCCTGGAAATCGGCGGTGATTTTTGAAGGTTCGTTTGAGAATTGATTTGGAAGGCCAAAGTTGGTTTCCGACGAGGATGGTTTTTCTGTTGGCTCGGAAGTGTCGTAACCCGCCAGCCACCAACCCACCGCGCCTCCTTGGAGCAACTGGTCGGTGACCTTGGTTTTGGTTAGGTTGGGGTTAACTAAAACACGTGTTGCATTGCCGGAGCGGATTTGCAAACGTTGCTTGCTGGTGGCTAAAGTGTTTCCTTTGTTTCGAATCGACAGCAGCAACGTCATTGTCGCTGCGGAAGCCAATAAATGATCCGCATCGGTTCGCGTGGGGGCGGCGATGCCAACTTTGGTTTGAGCGTCCTCGGGTTGCGGGCTTTGGAGCCAACAGAAGAATGCATTCAACGGCGTACCTTTCCGCAATGATTCGGAATCGTATGTTTCTTCGAGCCGCTTCGACACCCAGCTGCGTTCAAGCTTGTTCGGAAGCGGTTCGAAACGGACCACCGGAATGCGAAAAAGCTTCCCAATTCGGCAGACAAATGGATCGGCGGTAACTCCGGCGGCCGTCATCAGCAACGCGTGGCCGCCAACCGATTGGGCGCCGATGGTCCGGATCGCATCAAACCAATCGGTTTCTTGGTCCAGCTTTTGGCTTAACCTCGAACTGGCCACATGCACCCAGTGAGGAACTGATTCGAGTAATTGTTTGCCGAGGCCCGGTAACCAGATCAAACATAGGGGGCGATTGGGATCGGCGGGAACTTCGCCGCTTAAGGTACAGGGGTCGCCTGCGAACAAAAAACCATCCGTATCGATCGTTGTAATTCGCTCGATGGCTCGATTGATGGTCTCAGAAAGTCGGTGACTAGGAACACCGGCGGTCAATGAGCGGGTTTTGGATAACGCGTAATTGGTTTCCGTTTCACGTGCTAGTGAGTTGCTTTTTTCTGGTGGGGTAGGTGCTGCGAACAGCAGGAGTTCTGGTCGCGGGTTTGTGTCGCCGTTAACTAATTTATTGGCTGCTGGGGGCAAGCCGGTCGCTGGGGCGCCGACGTTGTAGATAGAATTTTCATTATCGTCCATCGGCGTACTCGCCATAAATTGTGACACTTAGGAATCTAACGCGAAGACGAAACCCGCCGAGTAAGTTATACTTCCGGCATGAAAAAGTTCGTATTCCCTATCATAGTCGTTCTGCTTTGTTGTTGCATCGTGGGAGCGATATTAGCCGACTATTATCGCGAATCTCCAGTGGTAGTCACCGCATCCTTGGTTGGGAGGGAGCAATGTGCAAGCTGCCATCAGCCTCAAGCCGGTGCTTTTCATGGTTCGCATCACGATAAAGCGATGGCCATCGCGACGAAAGAGTCGGTGCTGGGGGACTTTAACGACCAGACGCTCGAGCATCATGGCGTGACTTCTCGGATGTTCCGCGATGGTGAGCGGTTCATGATCAACACCGAAGGTCCCGACGGGCAGATGCATGATTATGAAATCAAGTACACTTTCGGTGTTGAGCCTCTGCAGCAGTACATGGTCGAGATTCAACGGCCGGCCGATGCGGCGAAAAATGAAATCGGTAGAGTGCAAGTGTTGCGAGTTTCTTGGGATACCGCTCAAAAGAAATGGTTTTATCTGACGCCGCCGGATGTGTTTGAAAAAATCGACCCCACCGACCCACTGCATTGGACCGGTATCACGCAAAATTGGAATACGACTTGTGCGACTTGCCATAGTACTGGCTATCACAAAAATTTCGACGTTGCCACCAATAGTTATCACACGACATTTTCTGAAATTGATGTCAGCTGTGAGGCGTGTCATGGGCCGGCTAGTTATCATGTGGAGCTTGCCGAGCGTACGAGTTTGTTTTGGGATCGTAAGCATGGCTATGGTTTGACCAACCTGAAGACTGAAAGCAACTTAGCTCAGATCAATACTTGTGCGCCTTGTCACTCGCGGCGAGGAGAAGTCAAAGAGGGATTTAAACCGGGCTGCAATTTTGACGAGTACTTTGTGTTGCAGACGATCGATGAACCGACTTACTTTGTGGATGGCCAGATTCGAGATGAAGACTACGTTATCGGTTCGTTCACTCAGTCCAAGATGTTTCATAACGGGGTCAAGTGTAGCGACTGCCACGATATGCATTCGACCAAGCTGATTCATTCTGGTAATCAGGTTTGCACTTCTTGCCATCAGCATTCCGCAGGCAAATACGACACGCCAAACCATCATCACCATGCTGTTGGCACGCCGGGGGCGCAGTGCGTCAACTGCCACATGCCACATACGACTTACATGATGATCGACGATCGTCGCGATCATAGTTTCCGAGTTCCCGATCCGGCGCTGAGTATTGCGACGGGAACGCCGAACGCGTGTACGGGTTGTCATCTAGACACAACCAAACTCGCTGGCCATAAATCGAAGATCCCGCTATTGCAATACAAGGATTGGGTGGAAGCCCAAAAGCTGGGGGATGAAGTCGTTGCCGCTGAACTGAGCCGAGTCAACGATCGAATGTTGCTGGCGATTGAGTCTTGGTACACCGACGAGTCAAAAGAGCGAACGACTTACTACCGCGATCTCGCGAAGGGGTTGTCGGCGGCCTATGGAAGTGGAAAAGAAGCGAAGCGGGCGCAAGCTGATTTGTTGACGTTGGCCAAGGACGATCGAACGCCGAAGCTGATTCGTGCTTCGGCACTAGCGGGGATCAACAATCCAGATGTTTTGGTGAAAGCTCAGTCGACCGCGATTGATTTGTTGAGGGATGACGATTTAACACTTGTTTCCTCGGCGCTGGCTCTGTTGGACCGCCGGATCGGGTTTGTGTTGAATGATCCAAGGGTCAATAGGCAAGAGTTACCGTACATTATCTTGCTTGCTGTTGATCAGATCGCGAAGCAGTTGGATCATTCGGCCAGTCGGATTCGAATTCAAGCGGCGCGGAGTTTGGTCAACTTGCCGCCTCAATTGTTGGGGGCGCTGACCGATGCGAGGCAGCAATTGAGTTTGCAGGTCGCGCTCGAGGAGTCTCGGGTTTCGTTGATGTTGAACAACGACCAAGCGATGCCGCATGCGATGGTGGCCGATCTGAATGATCGAATTGGCAATTTCGATCAGGCGGAAAGGGATTATCGAAATGCCATCAAAATCCAGCCGAACGTTTCAGGGCCGCGGACAAATTTGACGCGTTTGTTGGCTAAGCGAGCGGAGCGTAAAACAAAAGCTGAGCAGGAGGAGGTTTTGCAAGAGATAAAGGCGTTGCGTTTAGAGGAGAATAAGTTGCTGGCTGTCGATGTGGAGCGGGCAAAGGATTTGCAGAATACTGACGGCCTGCACTTCAGTTATGCGATGTCTTGTTACTTGCTGGATGATTTTGAGAAAGCCAAAAAGCACATCAAAATCGCGCTGGATCAGCAACCCGAGAGTCAGCAGTATTTGCAAGCGATGACGCTGTTGTTGGAGAAACTGGAAGAGTCTGAAGCGGCGATTCAGTACGTCGACCGGCTGTTAAAAATGGATCCTAGTAATCGGGGCTATCAGCAGATAAAAATGCGAATCTTATTGAATATGAAAAATCAATAGGGCTTATAGTTGCTCACGAAAGGATTTTTAGAATCCGTAGCCGGAGTCGCCAGACTTCGGGATGCGGCACAGTAGGTCCCTGAACTCTGGCGAGCCCAGCTACGTCGGTTCATCCACAAAGCCAATTTACTGCGAACCAATTTTTTTATAATGGAAAAAACCATGGCGACTTACAAAATCGCGGGCGTCCAAATGGACATCGCAATCGGTGATCGTGCACAAAACTTGGTCGCGATGAAAACCCGATTGGACCAGTCGTTAGCTGCCGGGGCTGTATTGACGGTTTTTCCCGAGTGCACGACGACTGGTTATTGTTTTGAAACCAAAGACGAGGCCTTGGGAGTTGCCGAGTCGTTGGATGGACCGAGCGTTCAGACGGTGACACAATGGTGCCGAGACCTTTCGACATGCGTGATCTTCGGGTTTCTAGAGTCGGCCGGAGAGCATCTGTATAACTCGTTAGCGCTAGTCGGCCCCAATGGTTTGATTGGAAGCTACCGCAAAGTTCATTTGCCGATGTTGGGTGTCGATCGATTTACGACGCCCGGTGATGGTTTTCGTGTTTTTGCCGCCGGAGAAATTCAAGTTGGTTTGAATATCTGTTACGACTGCTCGTTTCCCGAATCGGCTCGGGTTTTGACTCTGCAAGGAGCAGATTTGATCGCGTTGCCGACTAACTGGCCGCCAGGCTCGGGACACACTTCTGATTTGATTCCCAACGCTCGTGCATTGGAGAACCATGTTTACTTTATGTCGGTCAATCGAGTTGGTACTGAACGCGGGTTTGACTTTATCGGGAAGAGCAAGATTTGTGATCCTAAGGGGAACACGTTGGCGTTTGCCAACCACACGGACGCGGAAATCATTTACGCGGACGTGGACCCCAGTTTTGCTCGGAATAAGCACTTGGTCAGTGTGCCTGGTCAGCATGAGGTGCATCGCATTAACGATCGGCAGCCTGCAGCTTATGGCCCGATCGTGAGTGATTGAGCTTAGTTAGGCTGGAGACTGGAGACTGGAGACTGGAGACTGGAGACTGGAGACTGGAGACTG
>CAZKTR010000040.1:0-15480 GCA_964555525.1 uncultured Pirellulaceae bacterium | reverse complement strand
TCATCTTCATCATCGGAAAATTGATTTAGCATCGCTGTTGTTGGCAGTTCGTCTCTTTCACCGGACCGAGCTCTATCGTCGATGAATGTTTGCATCGCAAAATCTTTAGGCCACTCGCGGTTTGTGAAGTCCAGCATCTTTTGATACTCTTTGATGTGCTTAACCAGCAGGTTGCCCAGTTGGTTGTCGATCAACTGCGGGTTGGCGGTCATGATCGGTTGCCAGTAACCAAAGGCTTCGTTGTACAGCGTGATCGCGCCCTTGCGAGTGATGGTTTTCTTTTTCGTTCGATAGTCATAGTCGAATTCATCTTCGTAAATCGATTGCTTCCATTTTTGCTCAGCATCGTACAAAGCTTGTTGAGCGACTACGGTCGGGTTTTCAGATTCAGTACGAGTTCGTGAATCCCAGTACGGGAAATTAACGGTCGAGTGATCGCGGGTGATGGTTTTTAGCTCTCTTTGCTTACGTGCGATTTCACTAGCAAGCTCCGTTGCAGCAACCAGGTTTTCTTTGGCAGCTTCGGCGGCAATGCGTTGATCTAGTAGAGCTAACTCATTTTTGAGCGAGTTGGTCAAGAACCGCCAGCGTTGCTGTTCGTCACTGGAAAACTGATCCGCTGGTAACTCAGCAAGCATTTTATAATCGTTTTGCTGCTCAGTAGTTAATCGCGAGTTCGGTAGGATCTCTTGCGTAAATTCATTCCGAGTCCCCTCGGGAACGAGCGTGTCTAGTTCGCTTCGCAGGCGGTTAAGTTCATTTTCGATCCGGATGGAGCCATTGAGCTTGATCCGCACTCCCAACGAGTTGACCAGTTCCTGCTCGCCATAGTCCTGCCACTCTTCGAAAGCATCTCGCCAGACATCTTGGATGACCGATCCTGTTTCGTGTTCGGCTTGCAGCGAGAGACCCATGTTTCGGATTTGTGATGGGCGGAACATGTAAAACATGATGTCACTACGACGTTTTTTTGCGACTCCGCTGTCGACCATGTTTCGTGAATAGTCGTACCACTGGTGAGCCATCTTCCAACTATCATGGCCGTACTCGCGCAATTCGTAGCCCTCAGGGTTAATTCGATCAGACATCTCTTCATGAAATTCAGCATCGTTTCTGAAAATTCGGCGGAAGGATTCTTTCTCGTCCGATTTTCCAAACTTGTTTCCGGTGAAAAATCCTAGGTTGTCGGTGATACGATGGTCTTGTTTGTTGTAGCGAATCCCACCTTTGAGAAACTTCAGCCCTTTTTTAACCCAGTGGTAACGATACTCGTAGTCGTCGAATTCCATTGAAACGTTGTAGGCCAAGTTATGAGCTTGGTATTCCCAAACGCGGATAAAGTTGGGCTGGATCTTGGTGAGTGCTTGGAGGGTAGCGTTAAGGCCATCGTAGTCTCCGTTCTTTTTCTGTTCGTTGGCTTGAGACCAAAGTACGTTAACCGCAATCCCACGCAATCCCAGCGAAGCCAGCTTCATCGTCTCGCTAGCCGGGTCGACTTCGGTAAGTCGGGCTTGCGACAGGTCGTGTTCGTTGCGCAGTCGCGACATCACACCACCAGCGTTTTTGATTGTGCCGTCGGTGTCCCTGGTTTCAGGTAGGGCAATAAATGAAAGTGGGATGATCAATACACCGATCAAGGCGATGTAGATGATCTTGCGAATTAAAGGGCGATTGTTCACTTTGCGATCTCCCGAGTTTTCAATGAGAAGTAGCCAAGTAATGTAAAGCCGAGGCAAAACACAAGCGTTAATGACAAGGCAATTAGTAGTCTGCTATTGGACACAGAATATCCAGCGGACAACTCGTTGGAAAAATTAAACTTGGAAAAGTCAGGTGCCAAAAAGGAGAAGCCATATAGCAGATAGCTAATCCCAATATCTGCATTCTGGACGAATGTAGTAAACCAGTTGGTGTCCAAATCAGACGTCATGTTCTGTTGAGTTACCACTCGAATCAACGACTCGATTGGGCCCCCGCCAATGTTGTTTGGCTTGGCAAGGTCTTGGACAAAGCCCGAAAAGAATCCCAAGAAGATAATCACGATCGTCCCCAACATCGTGATCGGGGCACTCAATGAAGTGCTCAACGCAACCCCGATCGCAATCACAATAATCATTTGGCACCAAATGCCAACGTAGCCTTTAAAGAAATTCCAGGCGTAAGGAGCGTCACTTGGACGGAAATAGACGTCTGGCTGGGCGACTCCTAAGTACTGGTTGTAGTCGCGACACTTCAGCGTCAGTTTCAGGTTTCCGTTCTCTGCAAAGTCATCAAACAAATCATACTGGCCTTGCTCAACTAAAGTCCCATCCGGAGCAAACACTTTGCCGACCAACTTGCGGCTGATCGGTAATGTTTGGATGGTGAATTCATTGGTTTCAAAGTCCAGCATGTCCGAAACAAAGCGGTTGCCGGCGTCATTGTCTGGCACGCTTTCGAACTGAATGCCAGCGGTGACGCGTTTTTCGACGTCATCTTTAAAGGAACGAAAAACTCCGATATCCATTTCAAGCGGTACTACTTGCTGGCCATCGTCGCCTTTTTTAAGGTTCGGGAAATAGCTTTCGTAAAAGCCTCCAAAATTGAATTCAACCTTTGCCAGCGACGTCCCTTGGCGTGGACTACCGCCACCGATATAGCTTCGGCGTTTGTTTTCATTTCCGACATTGATTCCTTCGGACTTGGATTCGCCTTCGCGATCATAGAACAGTAGTGAATCGCAATAGATTGGGTTTCGAGATCGAAAGAAACCAACCGGTGGCCCCAATGTGACTTTGGCTGATTCGCCCTGCCCTTCCACAAAAACCCGATGTGTGTGGCCAGCGGCAGTTGAGCAAACAACCATCTGATATTCGGTGGTGCCGTCTTCAAGGACTCGCTCGCTAACGATGTTGCTTCTGTCTTCTGGCTTAGGGTCCGACGGTTTGCGAATGTCAACTAAGACTTCCAGTCGGTGCGAGTGTCCGTTTTTACGATTGGTTTGTGCTTCTAGGATTGCATTTTCAGAGATCCGCTTTTTGTCTAGTGACGAAAATTCGCCTGTGACCGGAACAAAGGCAGCCAGCGTTTGGGTTTCTCCGACGATCTGGTGTGTATGCTCCAGTCCACGAGAGACAAAAACGAAACTCAACACGCCCATCAGCGCCAACAATGCGGTGCTTAGTAAACCAAATCCCAACAAACGTCCCATCACGATTTCGGTGGCGCGAACGGGTTTGGTGACGATTGTGTAAATGGTTTTATTTTTGATGTCGTCAGGCAAGCTAAACGAACTGATCAGCATGCCCATCATCAAGACCAGTAGCTGAGTCCCGAACATCACAAAGTTAACATAGATCCGATCAGGCTTTTCGCTGTTGGAATTCATGAACCAACCGCCGAACAGTAACGTCAAAGCAAAGATCGCAAACGTCGCCAGTACGACCTTGCGGCGTAACGCTTCTTTGACTGCCAACATCGCAATCGCCCAAATCCGCCGCGGCGAGGACTTGAGGACGTCAGGCACCGCTTCGCCGATCACTTGGGCCAGAACATAAAAGCCTTCGAAGGGCCCGTGCCTAAACGCCGCCACCAAAAAACCAAACGTCACACTGACAATGATCGCCGCAGTGATGACAATCAAAAACAGCAGCGAATTGGTTGCAAGCCAATCAGGGAAAGAAGTTAGCGTTTGAGGATCAGCGTTCATGGTTGTTAAAAATACAGCCGAACTGGCAATGATTTAAATGGCTTGTTTTGGAAAGACCGGGAAGTAAAGCACGAACATGAAAACTCGGGTTCGCCTATTTTGATTATTTTTCGGGTTTGTCCGCACCTGCTGATCGGATACCCGGACGGTTTTGGCTGTCGCGAACAATGCCCAAGAACAAGTCTTCGAGCGTGCTCTTCGGGTTTTCGATCGATAGCGTTTCACCACCGTGCTTGGCAATTACTTCACGAATCTCGGCTTCAGCCTCGGGAGAGATTCCTTTGGCTCGGACCTGCGTCTCTTCAGTAACCTTTAACAAGTCGTCGACGCGGCCAAGTTCTTTTAGATCGCCTTGGTACAAAATCGCGATCCGGTCACAAACGTCTTGGACGTCGGCTAGCAAGTGGCTACACATCACGACGGTCTTTCCTTGGTCGCGAAGCTTGATGATCATGTCTTTCATCTCTCGCGTTCCCAACGGGTCCAAGCCAGAGGTCGGTTCATCCAGTAGCACCAAGTCGGGATCGTTGACCAACGCAGACGCCAAACCGATCCGGCGAGTCATCCCTTTGGAGTACTCTTTTAACTGACGACGCTTGGCATGGCCCAACCCAACTTGCTCAATCAGTTCAGCGGCTCGTTCCTTGCGACGCTTGGCTGGCATGTCGAACAAGCGACCGTAGAAATCTAGCGTCTCTTCAGCGGTCAGGTATTTATACAGATACGATTCTTCGGGCAGGTAGCCGATGCGTTCATTCTTGGTGACTTCGGTTGCTTCTTGACCGAACACGAGCGCCCGGCCTTTGGTGGGAAACAACAAGCCCAGTAGAAGTTTGATCGTTGTCGACTTGCCAGATCCGTTAGGCCCCAGCAAACCAAAGATCTCGCCTTTGCGAATCTCAAGATCCAGCGCATTCAACGCTCGGACTTTGGGACGGCCCCAAAAGTCTTTGTAGATCTTGGTCAGGTTTTGGGTCTCGATCACGATATTTGGATCGTAGTCGGGATTCGTTTGTTTTAGCTTGTCGCTGTCAGTTGGTTCGGTTTTTGTATCTGTCGCCATGATATTTAAATAAAGCTATGAATTGGCGTCGAGGGAGGTCCATTTAACTGTACGGTTCGACCCAAAAATGGTTCGTCTAATTCGGCCAAACAGTGGAGAAGGCGGATTCGACGTGTTTTTAGTGTCAACGGTCCAAGAACCTAAGCTGACTATCATAGATGCCGGCAAATTGCTGTTCAACCGGAGGCCACTGCAAGGATTGTATCGTAGCCAGATTAATTCGGATTGGAGGTTTGTTTGGGCGACTCCGATCAGCCCCCCCCGGCTTCGGCGATGTGTGGGGCTTCGGGCGACGCCATTGGCGGTGGCTACGAAAAACCATATTCGGCCCCCTCGTACAAATCGCCCGGATTAATTATCGTTCGATCAGTTACGCAGCCTTAAAATGTCCCAAAGGCGCGATGAATTGCTCTTCTATTATTTGATCCTGCCGCCGGTTTCGATTCAAAACATGGACCACTTTCTGTCCAAGCTCTACTCGCGCATCAATTACGAATTAAAAGTTCGAGTCGAGCCTAGGGATTTCAAGCTGAACAACATCCGCGCACTTTTGGCGCGGGTCGGTGATCCGCATCTTCGTTACCCGGTGATTCACGTTGCCGGGACCAAGGGTAAGGGCTCGGTTGCGACGATGTCCGCCAACATCGTAACCGCCAGTGGACGCAAAACTGGCTTGTTTACCTCGCCGCATTTGCAACGCATCCATCAACGTATTGTGATCGATGGCGTTCCGATTTCCAACCAAGACTTCGAAGCTGTGTTGGCTCAACTGGATCCGCAGATCGATGCGATGGATGAGCTGTGTGCAACGATTCGCGAAACAAAGCCGACCGAGAAGCTTAGTCAACAGATCAACCCCGACGACTGGCTCTCGCCTGATCCAGTAACGGGTCTGTCGTTGAGCGGGAAGCCGTTGACTTTTTTCGAGATCATGACGGCTGCCGCGATGCTACATTTTGCTAACTGCCAATGCGACGCCGTCGTTCTCGAAGTCGGACTTGGTGGTCGGCTAGATTCAACCAACGTGTGTCAACCGGCCGTCAGCGTTATTACCAACATTAGCCTTGATCACACGCGGCAACTCGGTTCTACCATCGACAAGATTGCCTTTGAGAAAGCGGGGATCGTCAAACCTGGTGTTCCCGTCGTTTGTGGATCGAACGATTCGTTGGCCATCGAGACGATCGAAAGCGTCGTTGCCGATCGCGGTGCGGATATGTTTTTATTGGGCCGTGATTTTTTGATGGAAGAAAAACGTTTGCCCAAAGTTGGGCTGTTTGAATTTGATTGCAGTGGCAAACTTTGTTTCGCCGACCAAACGGTTGAATTCGCTCAGCGGGAATTGCGTTTGTCGATGCTGGGGCATCACCAGCGAAGCAATGCGTCGCTGGCCGTTGCCGCCATTGAAGTCTTGAACGCCATTGGCGATTGGGAAATCAGCGCCGACGCGATTTCACAAGGATTATTGGCTTCGCAGCTCGACGGACGTACTCAAGTCACCAGCCGCTGCCCAACGGTCGTGCTGGATGTTGCTCATAACGTCGCCTCGGTCAATGTGCTGATGGATACGCTAGAAGCAGAATTGGCGGATTGGTCCAATGCAAATAAAAAGTCGTTGATCCTAGCAATTAGTAAGGACAAAGACTGCGAAGGGATCTTGCAAATTTTGCTACCCGCGTTTGATCGAGTGTGGATTACCAAGTATCAAGAGAACCCGCGCGGGATTGCTGCCGAAGAATTGTTCGAATTGGCCGGTAAAGTGGCACGGCAACAGTCGCTGAATGTCGAAATTGACGTCGCGCCAACACCAGATTTGGCTTGGCAGGCAGCCACGGATTCGCTGAAGCCGACGGACGTGCTGTGCTGCACTGGTTCTGTGTTTTTGATCGCAGAGTTGATCGATCTGGCCAATTCTAAGTAGTTTCATTGGCGCTGCGCCAGAGTGACCCAGTTGTTGTGCCCATAAGGACTTCGTAACAGGTACATTCGTCACGATCGGAAAATATTAACGAATTGCTATTTCGTTGGTGCGGTTAAAGTTTGCTTTTCCTGACGCTTGGTCAAGAATTCGGCGTGATTCAACTCTCTCCCAAACAGCAAGAAATCAAACACCGCCAACAGCGGATATTGGATGTTGCGCGCTCGGTGTTGATTCAGCACGGGTATCACGGGCTGAATATGGAGCGGATTGCGGCGAAGGTCGAGTACTCCAAGGGGACGGTTTATAACCATTTTGCCAACAAAGAAGAAATCATCGTTGCGCTGGCGATCGAAACGGTTGCCAAACGGTTAGAGATGTTTAAGCAGGCTGCTCAGTTCAAAGGCGCGTCTCGTTTTCGCATGCTGGCAATCGGGCAAGCAGCTGAAAAGTTTGTTCGCGACTACCCGGACTTCTTTGTGCTGGAGCAAATCTTACAGCTACCGTCAGTACGACAGAAGATTTCTGAACAACGACAATACGAAATCAATAGCATCGAAGTCCTGTGCATGGATGTTTTGGCGGGCATTGTTCGTGATGCGGTTGCTGCCGAAGACTTGGTGTTAGACCGAAACGTCACTCCTGAAAAACTCGTTTTCGGCTTGTGGTCACTTACTTCTGGTGGTTTTGCAATTGCAGCTCGATCAGGAACGCTGCCACATCTCGGGCTGGACAATCCATTTGAACTTGTTCACGATCACACCGCTGCCTTGATGGACGGATTTGGCTGGGCTCCTCTGTCGCCGGATTACGATTCAATTCAGGTCAAGCAGAAAATTCATTGCGAGGTGCTTTGTAATGAATAATGCAACTGGAAATACTAATTCGAGACCACCTCTGGTTGGCTTAATCATTGTATTGTTGGTCGTGATTGCCGCCGTAGTGGCTTATCAATTAGGTTGGATCGCGAGTAGCGGACCAACGAAATACAGCCCCAGCACGGCTGATCAGGTGAACACGAAGACCGTCCTACCGGTTAATGCCCAGCGGATTCATTTCGTGGATTCAATCGAACAAACTCGTCGTTACACCGGCATCGTACGGGCGCGGCGCAGTAGTGAATTGGCGTTTGAGTTGACTGGAAAAATCAAAGAAGTCCTCGTTGATGAGGGCCAGACGATCCAAGCTGGGCAAGTGGTTGCGACGATGGATACTGCGACCCTGCAAGCTCAGCAAGCTGCGACTTTGGCTCAGCTTGCCCAAACTAAGTTTGTAATGAACGAGCTTGAGTCTGGCCCACGTAAAGAGCAGATCGCTGCGGCGAGTGCTGAAACGAGGGCAGCCAAATCTGAATACGCCGATGCAAGACTTCGCGCTACACGGCGACAAGAGTTACTGAAAAAGAATGCAATCTCAGTCGAAGAGTACGATCAGGCGAAGTTAGCTGTGCGAACGGCGAAAGCTCGTTGGCAAGCTGCCACTGAGCGATTGGCGGAGCTTAACGCCGGTACGCGTCAAGAACAACTTTCCGCTCAACAGGCAACCGTCGCGCAACTGGAAGCTGCGGCCAATGAAATAGAAGTTGCGATCAGTAAAAGTAACCTGCTGGCGCCGTATTCCGGCACGATCACAAAACGATATCTGGACCCCGGCAGTATTGTGCAGCCGTCGAGTCCGGTTTGCAAATTGGTCGAAAAAAGCAAGTTACAAGCCAGGATTGGATTGCCAGTTAGTGTTGCTAGTAAGGTTAAAGTCGGTCAGCAATATACCGTTCAGGTGGCCGATGTTTCCTGCGACGTAACCGCATTGGCCAAGATTCAAGAACTAGACGACGTTACTCGAACTCAAGCGGTCTTGTTTGAGTTTTCTCCTGAAGCTTCCCAAGCGATCGTCCCTGGGCAGCTATGCCGGATCCAAATAACAACGGAAGTTGAAACTGTAGGTTGCTGGGTCCCAAATTCGGCAGTCACTGGTGGTGTTCGTGGTTTGTCGTCTTTGATGAAGCTGGTCCCCGATGCGGAGCAGCCTGAGCTTTTCCGCGTTCGCCGTTGCGATATCGAGATCATTAAAACGGGCTCGAACCAAATCCTCGTTAAAGGCACCATTGCCGATGGCGACTTAGTACTTGCCGACGGATTGCATCGCGTTGGCAACGGTCAACTTGTATCCTTGTCCGAAGCAACGAAAACCGGCGGCACATCGGATGCACCAAAACAATAACCTCTTTGATTTACTGTTGACCGTTTAAATGAATACCTTCCACTCCAACCCGAGACTGCTGTACCTGGTGATCAGCTTGATCGTCGTGAGTGGGCTATCGGCGTTTTTTGTCTTGCCGCGGATGGAAGACCCGCAGTTGGTTGAACGTGGTGCGTTCGTGCACACGTTGTTCCCGGGAGCCGACCCGACGCTTGTCGAGTCGCAAGTGACCGAAGTGCTTGAAGCCGAACTCTCAGATATCTCAGAGATCAAAGAACTTCGCTCCACGTCGCGCGAGTCGATTTCAACGATCTCGATTGAGCTGCGTGATGAAGTTCTTGACGGCGACCAAGTTTGGTCGAAAGTCCGAGACCGATTAAGCGACGCCGAAGCCAAACTTCCTGCTGGAGCGATCAAGCCACGTTTTGAGCGGATAGAGTTTAAAGCGTTTGCCGCGTTGTCCGCATTGCGATGGGACAAAGAAGGCGAAGCTAACTACGCGGTGCTGAATCGTTGGAGCGAAGAACTAGAAGACCGCATCAAATCCGTTCCCGGTACGGAAAAGGTTGAGTTCTTTGGCCAGCCTAGCGAAGAGATTCTAGTTACGCTCGACTCCGAGCAACTGGCGGGATTGGGTTTGAGCGTGTCCGAGGTTTCACGGCAGATCGATGCTGCAGATCCCAAAGTATCTGCCGGACTAATTCGAGGTGCCAGTGAAGACTTACTAATTGAAGTCGCTGGCGAATTCAGCTCCATTGAGGAAATAGAACAGATTCCTATTCGCTATCAAGACGACGGCGGGTTTGTGAGGTTGAGTGATCTGGCGTCGGTTAAACGAACCGCTGCAAATCCACCGGGCAGCCTTTCGATTGTTGACGGCAAGCGAGCGATCGTGTTAGGAACTTTTATTCGTAGCAATTTGCGGATCGATCGCTGGAATACGGGTTTTCAAGCGGCGCAGGATTCGTTCGAAGAGGAACTTCCTGCAGGGATCGTATTGGATCGTTTGTTCACTCAAAACGATTATGTTGTCAGTCGAATGAACGCTTTGCTCAAAAACTTGTTCCTAGGTGCAGCAGCTGTTTTCTTAGTAATCTTGGTTTTGATGGGTTGGCGCAGTGCGGTGGTCGTGAGCATGGCGTTGCCGTTAGCGGCGTTGATGGTATTGTTTGGGATGCGCGTGATGTCGATTCCGATTCACCAAATGTCAATCACGGGATTGATCATTGCCTTGGGCCTTTTGATCGACAACGCGATCGTGATTGTCGAAGAGATGACGATCAGAATCCGTAGCGGCAAAAGCGCCAGCGAAGCGGTTTCGGCGAGTGTTAAGCATTTGGCGTTACCACTGTTTGGTTCGACGGTCACAACAGCGTTCGCGTTTGCGCCCATCATTTTGATGCCGGGTCCAGCGGGCGAGTTTGTTGGGTCGATTGCCGTTAGCGTCGTCATTGCAATTTTCAGCAGCTTATTTTTGGCGATGACTGTCATTCCTGCTATTTCAGCGCGATTGATTTCGCCCACCAACGAAGACGCACGGCGTTCGGCGTGGAATGACGGATTTCATAGCCAACGGCTGGCAAGTTGGTACCGTTCTAGTTTGACATTCGTTTTTCGTTGGCCAATTATCGGCCTATTGCTGGGGATTAGTTTGCCAGTGTTGGGCTTTGTGGCCGCGGTGCAGTTGAATGAGCAGTTTTTCCCGCCCGCAGATCGGGATCAGTTACATATTGAGATCGAACTTGGGGCATCGAGTTCGATTGCCAGCACGCTAGAAACGACCCATCAAATACGCGATCTGTTGCTTCAGGATTCAGATGTTCGTCGTGTCGATTGGTTTGTGGGCGAGAGTGCACCGACTTTTTATTACAACTTGATTGCAAGACGCTCCAATGTGTCTCAGTATGCACAAGCCATCGTGCAACTCAAGTCGTTTGAAAATCAGAAGCAAAAAATTCATCAGTTGCAAACGCTACTAGATGCGAAGTTTGCTCATGCTCGAGTGGTTGTTCGGCAACTTGAGCAGGGACCGCCGTTTGATGCCCCGGTGGAAGTGAGGTTGTTTGGGCCGGACTTGGATCGTTTGCAAACGCTAAGCGCAGAAGTGCGCGAAGTTGTTATCGATACCCCTGGAGTGATTCACACGCGATCCGAGATGAACGATACGCTAATGAAGGTTTCCTTCGATGTGGACCCAGAGGTCGCTCGGGCCGCTGGACTTAGCTTGACGGAAATCGCAAGGCAGCTCAACGCCGCAACGGAGGGCGAGGTTGGTGGTAGTATTATTGAAGCCACAGAGGAATTGCCTGTTCGGGTACGGCTAGACGATCGACGACGAGCAAAGTTTGCAAGCTTAGCTTCATTGGATATCGTCAATCCAAATGCCGACGGATCTGCGGAAATGTATCGCGGCGTTCCGGTGACTGCGTTGGGATCGTTTAAAGTACGTTCCGATTTCAACGCAATCCAACATTTCGATGGAACGCGGATGGCCGAAATTCAAGCTTTTACGCCGGCAGGGGTATTGCCTTCGAAGGTACTGTCCAAATTCCAAACACGCTTGGCCGCCAGTGATTTCGTTTTGCCTCCCGGGTATTCGTTGAAGTTTGGTGGGGAGTCCGCCAAGCGAAACGAAGCAGTTAGTAATTTGATGGCCAGCGTTTGGATTTTGGTAGCGATGATCGTTGCCACACTGGTGTTGTCGTTTGGATCGTTCCGGATTGCCGGGATCGTGGGATCGGTTGGCTTGCTCTCAATCGGTTTGGGGTTGGGTGCGTTATGGTTGTTCGGTTTTCCGTTTGGCTTTACCGCTATTGTCGGTGTGATGGGGCTGATGGGGGTTGCGATCAACGACTCCATCGTCGTGTTGGCCGCACTGCAGTCTAACCCTGAAGCGCGATCGGGTGATCGCGAAGCTGTCGTCGAAACCGTTTCAGTCGCGACTCGGCATATCGTGTCGACATCACTAACCACGATGGCCGGGTTCACACCGCTGATTATCGCCGGTGGCGGGTTCTGGCCACCACTGGCGGTAGCAATCGCTGGCGGCGTTAGCGGCGCAACGATCCTCGCTCTGTACTTCGCGCCTTCGGCTTACCTGTTGCTGGAATGCAATGGTGGTCACGGTAGCGATTAAGGGTCACCTGTGTGCTGAAGAGTCCATCCTCGTTCCAAGGCTCTGCCATGGAACGCACAGAACGAGTGGCTCTGCCCGCGGGCTCCTGCGGTCCCAGGGCCCCGCCACATGCTTTCCGGAAGAACCGGTAAATTACGGTTGGTACATCTTTGATTCGGTTTGCAAACCGGCCATGGTCGTTTTCAATTGACTGCGAATCGAATCCATCAGCGGATCCGACTCGACCCCGCGGACGCGTTTGGACGATACCTCGATCGCTTCGCCGACATCAATGATGACCTTCGTATGACCGTGTACCCGACACTTGCCGAATAAATCCTCTTCGAACTTCTCGACCGTTTCAAGAATCCGATCCACCGAAGGGTATTCGACGATGTAGTTGTCTGGGTAACAAGCGATTTGCTGAGCCAGATAACTGGCGGCGAGATGTTGCCAGCGACGTTCACGTTCGGCTGTTTCCAATTCCCCAGCCCGAGTCATCTCTGGGAAGATCTTCATACGCAACGCTTTGACGCGAGTCTGAATGCCTTTGTCCGAATGTTCGCCCAACCACTCTTCTTCTAACGGATGCAGTAAGTGGTCGATCATTTTGTCTTGTCGCTGCCGCAGCGTGAGCCCAGGATCGCTTTTGACGCCGTATTCAAGCTCCTTTAGCGTCAACAATGCATCGCCGACTCGGATGATCCGATCAATCAGTGGGGTGTTTGGGGTCGGTGTCCAGCTGAGTCGTTTTTCGATCGCTTCTAAAACCGGTTTGCAAGCTTTTTCGATGTCGCCCTCGAACAGGTACTTGATCGCAAGCGGATGAACCACCACCTTGCCGGCTTCCTTCTTTTCACGTCGTTTGGCGGCTGTACGAGCAATAAAAGCGGGGCCGTCCATGAAGGCCATCAAACGATCGTTGATGCGGCTGGTCGTCCCCGACGGAAAAATCAACAGCGGTCGTTCGCCTTTGACGAGCACATCGATCGCATAGTCTACGGCTTTGCGATCCAATCCTTCTCGATTAACACTGAAGGCGCCCATTAAGCGAATCATAAAAGTCGTAAACCAGTGTTGGTTGAACAGATGCCAACTAGCCATCGTGTACATCGCGATGGGAGTCTCGCGGGCCAGATGGAACATTGCAATCGGGTCCGTGATGCGCGGGTGGTTGGGCGTTAGCATGATGCCATGGCCCGCATCGAAGGATGCTCGTAGGCGGTCCATGTTGCGGCACTCGTGGCTCACCACACCGTGTTTCTTTTTCAACAACCCCTTGAATTGACCGGCTTGTGTCAACAAATGTTGAGGCCAATGCCAAGTAATCGGCGGTTTAAACTGATAGGGTTTTTCGATCAGAATTTCGTGCATCGCGCTCACTGGGCTGAAAAAAGTATCAACTAAGTCTTCGTCTTGAATTAAGCCAAAGACAAATTGGCTAATTAAGATCGCCAGCTAACTTGGCTTCACCGGCTTCCCATGCATCTAGGAACGGGACAGCGCTGGAGATCAAGTTGAACTGTTCTCGCAACGATTTTGGGGTATGCCAAGCGTAGAATTCAACTTCGTTTGGATCAAGCTTGATTTTTTGTTCGCCGACAAAACGAACTTGCCAAAAATTCAACTCGACTCCCCGGGGCGTGTGGCAGGTCCAGACTCGTTTGACCGGTGTCACTTCCACCCCAAGCTCTTCTTGCATTTCGCGAACGATCGCATCGGCCTGAGTTTCGTCGGGCTCGACACCGCCACCGGCAAACCCAATCGCGCCGGGAGCTCTGACCTCTTGAGAACGCTTGATCGTTAAAAATCGCTCGCCATCAAAGATAACCGACACCACGGCGCCCAACGGGTAGTCTCGTTTGACGTGGATTTTGGAATTAGGTTGAAGCATAGAACAGGCTGGAGGTTATTACTTGAGGGCGAGGGGCTTAGCTGGTTTCTGCCGCGCCAGTGACTTCTACGCAGTCGGTAACGGGCTTGGAGCAGATGGCGCAGCTGGACTCGCCATCTTCGTTGGTGACATTTGCCAGTCCGCCACAACTGCCTTTGACGGGTTTGTTGTTGAAAATTGCTCCAACGGCCATCGCCAAAATCATCAACCCAAACATGCATAGTGCAGCGATAAATACTGGCCAAATGGGAGATTTTTCATTCGTTTTTTCCAGTGAATGATTTTCTAGCTGCTCTCGATATTTCTCATCGGAAAACGGAAAGGTTTCTGAACCATACCGTTTGTACTGACCACTGAAATCACCCGTTCGCTCGATGAAATAAAAATCGTTTCCTTGTTGGTTCAGTAGTTCGATCGCTGGTTTTTTGCCCATTACCATCGCGGCGGTCGCCAACGCGTCTGCGGTCATGCAGTCGCCCGCTAAAATAGATGTTGATGCCAAGTTGTGTTCGACGGGGCGAGCGGTGACGGGATTGATCGTGTGCGAGTATCGTTTCTTGCCGACTCGGCGGGAGTTTTCGTAGTCGCCTGATGTCGCCAATGCGCCGTCACTGACTGAAGCAATCGCTGCAAATTCGCCCTGCAAGCTGTCGGGTTGTTTTACTCCGACAAGCCAAGCCGTTCGGTCGACTCGATGGCCACTGGCCCGAACTTCGCCACCGACCATTACGAGGATGTTCTTGCAGTCCATCAACGCAAGTTTTTCCCAGACTTGATCGACGGCATAACCCTTTGCGATTGCAGACAAGTTGATTTGAACATCGGGGTGGCTTTTTTTGATGCCAGGTGGGTCCATCCGGACGGTAAGTTTTTCGTAACCGACGGCCTCGAGGCTTTTTTTGATATCTTGGTCACTGGGTGGTTCAAACGAATCGCCACGTTGCCACCCGCCTCTGCCAAAACTCCAGAGTTCCACTGCAGGGCCGACGGTAATATCAAAACTACCGTTGGTGAGCTCACTGATTTCGATTGCTCGCTGAACAACCCGTGCCGTTTCGGCGTCACAGACTACAAAGTCCGTTGATTTCGAAGCATTAAATTGACTGACGTAAGAATCGTCGATGTAGGTCGACATCCGCTGGTTGATGCGGTCGAGTGTTGCTTGAACCACTGGATCAAGTTCAGTTTCGGATAAGCCAGCGGGCGGGTCGACGACGGTGACTTGGTAGTCGATTGGCCCCATGCATTTGCCCGTTACCAGCAGCGATGTTAAAAGTGGTTCTGCTGGCGGTTCGCTCGTTTTGGTTTGAGCGTGAACGGGCGATGTTGCTGCGGTGATCAAAGCAGCAGTCGACGTCAGAAAAAATGCAAGCCATTGAAAAGCGTTGCATTGTTTCGGTCCATTGTTGATCCCATTCATGATGGATTTCGGATGTCAAAGGTTGAAACGGATTGCCGGGGTTCGTGAAGCCACCTAGCGAGCTAGATATCTTTGACGATACCGTACTTTTTGATTTTACGATCTAAGGTTGAACGCTCGATTCCTAGAATCGAAGCGGCCTTGCTTTTGTTCCATGTCATCGCTTGCAGTGTGGCTTCGATA
>CAZKTR010000039.1:0-15542 GCA_964555525.1 uncultured Pirellulaceae bacterium | reverse complement strand
TGGTGTTTGAAATCGCCAAGATTTCATTCGATTAGGATCAAGATCCGTCGTCCTTAGGCTTGAGCTGTTTTCGCAGCTCAAGCCAAGGCCTCTCTGCCGGCGCGGAAGGCCGACTGGAAGCACGGTCATATGCGTCTGCCAAGAGACACCGTATTATTAGTTTGGTATAATTTTTGGAAAAACATCGCAAGAGATAGTCCGTTCTTTCGAAGACGGAGTAACCGCTTCGACTCAAAGGCCGGGTTCATTTAAACATGACTGACAACGTAAAAAAATTCAAAGTACCTTTGATCTCCCCGGCGGGCGAACCAGTTATCTCCGGAACTTGGTCGCTCGTCAAAGGTGGCGAAGCTTATCACGGAACGATACATCCAGAAGACTCTTTGATTCAGGCGCTCCAGTTAGTTGATCAAAACGAACGGGAGACAAAGCTAACCGACAAACAAATCGAATTGTTTCGTTCGTTCCTCTGCGCCATCACACAGCTCAAGAGTCCACAAACGAATCTCTTTGAAGTTTTTGACTTAGGGCTGCCTCTGTCTCGTTCGGCAGACTATATCTGGCGAATTGGCATGTTTGACCGAGCCGCACACGGCGTTGTGGGTGTCGCAGGTGTCGCGACTCACCTCTGGCTCGCTATCGCCAGCTTTCATATCACCCCAATCGTTGGGGCATCAATGGTTAGTTCGTTGGGAATCGACGTTGCTGCGTCCTTTCTTAGCGACGTCGATGCTAGGTTGGGCGTTCCGGGAAAAGCAGTTGGTCGCTCTGAATTCGAAGCCGAAATGTTGTTGCACATGCTACGGCTTTTCAGAATTCGGCATTTGATACCGGTCGCGGAGTTCGACCCGAATGTTGAAAAACAAATGTCAAAAATTCTCGATTCGCAAATTTTACAATTGTTCATCATCAACAGCCGACAAATCACAGGCCTCGCGTTAGCTGGATCGGCTGAAGCCTCGTCGGCAGTGGTCGCTCATTCCCTGATCGCTCTGTCGCTCAGCAACTTGCCTGACGGTAAAGAAATCCTGAGCGTGCTGGAGACCAACGCAAGTGGTTTAGCCCCAAATCATCGAGAAGAAACCTTGGACACGTTGAGCGGAATCAGAGAAACAATCTCAAAGCAAGATGTCCAAACCATCGAGCGACAGCTGAACCGTTATCTAGTTTCATCTTCGGCCGCCGAAGCAATGGACCTAGCCGTACAACCGGTGCGTTTGGCATTTGACATGTTCGGCTCGATCGCCAACGGTCTGGGATCCGTAGTAGGGGGAGGAAGCGCGACCGGGAAAGGCAATTTGTTCCAGGCGGTTGGCGAGCAGTTAAAAACCGTATCGGCCGCGGTCGACCTGACTCCCGACATGGCCGCCAAAGCCCTCAACTCTCAGTTCGCAGTCGAATCTTGGACGCGCAATCGCATCGCCGATCTTTGGGGAGCCGTTTGGAGAAGCCCCAAGAAAGACGCTTGATTCCGAAATCGCCAGCCAAGCAAGTCCGACACTCCAAGCTTTGCCGGAATCGAACCGACCTACGGTGCCGCCGGTGCCGGTTTTTTAACCGAAGAAAAAACTTTTGGCGAGTCGAAATATGGATCGCAGATCAAAACATCCACTTGCTTACCGTCGAACAACTTGTTTGAAACTGCCACGGCCGTAGCGGTTGCTGCGCTCATAATCTGCCTGCTCTCTTTGGCTTCGACCATATGAGACATACGGATTTCTACCGCATCGGCCGATTTACTTAAATGAAAAGTGGAACCGCCAGGATCCAATTTCGTTGCAACAGGGATCGCCGCGAAATTTTTCACCGTAGCGAGATCAATGTCTTTGTAAAAGTAAACCGTATCCCCAAGCTGATGGCGTTTACCACTCAATCCTTTTACGATTGATTTTGATTCGAGCGCTTGATTGCAGATATGCACTTCAACAGGATCACCATCGAAAGCGGACGAAAGCTCAATACAATAAGTTTTCATCTGATTTTTTATTTGTTCAGAAGCGGCACTACTTTTACCGACGGCCATTCGAAACTCCCAAACATCGTCGCGTTTGAGTAACTGAACTGATTTTGGCTTGCCGTCAATAAACTCCATCTCCGTGAGTTTATCACCGAGTCGCTGGGCATCCGCTTGGGTCGCTCCATCTTTGTAATAGATCTCGGTCTTCTCAATCACCAACTTCTCACCAAAGTTGGGACCGCATCCAATGCTACTGACACAAATCAGAGCCAAGACCAAATACAAAAACGAATTCAATAGTGTGGAAGATTTCATAGGTTTAAGCTCGATGAGATTGATCTCGGAAAGGTTAAATGTCGCATTGATTACATTATAGGCCGACAACTAGCCGAAGACTACTTCTTTGATCCCTTAACCTTGACTGACTTCTTTTGGCCAGTTGTAGCTTTTTTGATTTGCCGTGCGAACCCGCTTCGCAGGATAGTCATCATCAATCTTTAACGTAGTTAAGAAATTAGTTTTTTATACTTAAAACGTTTAGGCTCGTCTTCTTTCAAACCCAATCGTTCGCGACGTTGATGTTCGTAAGTTTGATAGTTCCCCTCACACCAATGCACGTAGCCGTCGCCTTCGAAAGCCAAGATATGAGTTGCGATACGGTCCAAAAACCAACGATCGTGACTGGTTACCACTACGCAACCAGCGTAGTTCATGATCGCTTCTTCTAACGCTCGCAAAGTATCGACATCCAAATCGTTAGTCGGTTCATCCAATAGCAACACATTGGAACCACGTCGCAACAACTTGGCTAGATGAACGCGATTGCGTTCACCACCGGACAGTACACCGACTTTTTTTTCTTGATCGCCGCCACGGAAGTTAAATCGGTTGACATAAGCACGTGCATTAACTTTTCGTTTGCCGATTTCCAACGTATCGTGGCCTTCGGAGATTTCTTGATAAACTGTATGGTCGTCGTTCAAGCTATCGCGCGACTGATCGACGTAACCGAGCTGCACCGTTTTCCCCGTGGTCAACGTACCACTGTCAGGTGAATCCTGCCCAGTAATCATACGGAAAAGAGTTGTCTTACCAGCACCGTTGGGGCCGATGATCCCCACAATTCCACCCGGTGGAAGCCGGAAATTGATATCTTCCATCAACACCTTGTCACCGAACGCTTTGTTCACACCCTTCGCTTCGATCACTAAATCGCCAAGATGAGGACCGGCAGGAATTTGAATCTCTAACTCGTCAACCTTGTCACGCTCGTCTTCGTTGAGCATTTGTTCGTAAGCATTAATCCTCGCCTTCGATTTCGACTGGCGTGCTTTCGGCGACAAGCTGATCCACTCAGATTCTCGCTTCAATGCCTTCAGACGCGCGGCGTTCTGTTTCTCTTCGACTTTTAGTCGAGCCTGTTTTTGTTCCAACCAGGAGCTGTAGTTCCCTTGGAACGGATGACCTTGCCCTCGATCGAGCTCTAAAATCCAACCAGCGACATTGTCCAAGAAATATCGGTCGTGCGTTACCGCAACGATCGTTCCGTGATAGTCTTGCAACGTTCGCTCAAGCCAGTGAACTGAATCGGCATCCAAGTGGTTGGTCGGTTCATCCAACAGCAACAAGTCGGGCTTCTCCAATAACAGCTTACACAACGCCACTCGACGACGTTCACCACCAGATAACTTCGTCACATCGGCTTCTTTGGGCGGCAAGTTCATCACTTCGAACGCGACTTCGATTTCGTGATCCAAATTCCATGTATTGGTCGCGTCGATCTGGTCCTGCACTCGAGCCATTTCGTCGTAGACTTTTTGCATTGCCTTTTCGTCTAAAGGCTCAGCACACTTAGCAGACAAATCGTTAAACTTCGTCAACAGATCACGACGCGGCGCGACGGAGTCTTGGACATTGTCCCAAACGTTCTTTTCAGGATCAAGTTGCGGTTCCTGAGGCAAGTAGCCAGCGGTAAAACCGGACGTCAATCGAGCTTCTCCATCGAACTCTTTGTCGATACCAGCCATGATTCGCAACAAAGTACTTTTACCAGTACCGTTGCGACCGAGCACACCAATTTTGGCTCCCGGGTAAAACGACAGCCAAACGTCTTCGAGAACCGTTTTTTGGCCATGCTTCTTGGTCATGGCCTCCATCTGATAAATGTATTGCTTCGACATCTCGGTTATCTGTCTACTTTTGAAAACAAGTTTGATTCTCGAACTCAGTACAAGTTCAAGAGTTGAATTTTAACAATTATTTTGATTAGTTGCGAACGTTCAATAGCTCACTCAAAATTAATACACCGCAAAAGACGCCATCAAGCCAGCGTCACTACTCCCACTCGATCGTCGCTGGCGGCTTACTACTAATATCATAGCAAACTCGGTTTACGCCAGAGACTTCATTAATGATACGCGTCGACATGTTCGCCAGCAAATCGTAAGGCAAACGACTCCAATCGGCTGTCATAAAATCGTCGGTATCAACGCAGCGAATCACCAATGCGTTTTCATACGTTCGAGCATCACCCATCACTCCGACACTCTGCACTGGCAAAAGCACTGCAAACAACTGCGAAGTCGAACGGTATAAACCAGCCTTCTGAACTTCTTCGATCACAATTGCATCAGCTTCACGCAATACTGCCAGCTTGTCTTCAGTGACTTCGCCGAGGCAACGCACAGCCAACCCCGGTCCTGGGAAAGGATGGCGCCAAACGAGTTGCTCCGGCAAACCAAGTTCCAACCCCAAACGACGTACTTCGTCTTTGAACAGGTCACGCAAGGGCTCAATCAACTCAAAGCCCAACTGCTCTGGCAATCCCCCCACGTTATGGTGCAACTTAATCGTCGCGGCCGGTCCATCTTTAGCTGCTCCGCTTTCGATGACGTCCGGGTACAGCGTCCCTTGTGCCAAAAACTTGGCATCTTCAATCGAGTCAGCTTCGGCTTTGAAACATTCAATAAATTCGTTGCCGATTACTTTTCGTTTTTGTTGCGGTTCGGTTACCCCAGCCAGATTCGACAAGAATCGTTCGCGGCCATCGCAAACGTGCAGGTCGGTTTTGAAGTGTTCTGAAAACTGCTTTACCACCCACTTCGATTCGTCTTTACGAAGCAAACCATTGTCAACCAAAATACAAGACAACTGCGATCCAATCGCCTTGTATAGCAACGCCGCAACAACCGACGAATCAACGCCACCGGACAAACCACAGATCACGCGTGAGTCACCGACTTGTTCACGAATTCGCTTAATCGCCTCATCGGCGAAATCTGACAGTTTCCAAGTTCCCGTGCAGTTACAAACGTTGTACAAAAAGTTCCGCAGCAATACCGAACCTTCAGGTGTATGCGTTACTTCCGGATGGAATTGAAGCCCGAACACTGGCAAGCGATTATGCTTGACCGCCGCAACAGGACAAGTATCAGTGTGAGCCAGCGCCACAAAATCGTCGCTGACACTTTGGACTTGATCGCCATGGCTCATCCAGACTTCTGCTTTTTTTGGAAAGCCCTGAAAAAGCTCGCTGTCCGTGTTGACTTCACAAGTCGCTCGGCCGTACTCGCGAGTGTTCGTACTGCCGACTTTTCCACCTAGGTTTTCACAAACCAACTGCATGCCGTAGCAAATCCCCAGCACCGGGATATCCATTTCGAAAATACCCGGATGACATTTCGGCGAGTCGTTTTCATAAACACTGTTGGGGCCACCAGACAGGATCAACCCAACCGGCGAATGCGATTTGATTTGCTCGGGCGTAATGTCGTGACGGACAATTTCGCAATAGACGTTTTGCTCGCGGACACGTCGCGCGATCAGTTGAGCGTATTGAGAACCGAAATCCAAAACTAGGATTCGCTCGGAAGCCGTGTTGGCTGAAGATAATTCTTGCGAAGCGTTCTGAGACATGTCTGCAGTCGAGTAAACTTAAAATACAAAACCCCCAGCGAACAAAGCTGAGGGAATTAGAAGCGTGAGATTATATGCGATTTTTGCAGGGGATCAACAGATTGAACTGGCCAATCAAGATTGGCGGAGATCTTGCGACCAATAACCGTTCGGTTTTCACTAGGCGACTGTAGCCTGGCACCCGCTTGAATGCGTTAGCAAATCGGCTGTGTTTGATCGCTATCCGAATTGAACTCTTCCTGATAGGGCGGTTCATCCCCCGCAATCCCGGCCAGAGCGTTGGCAGCAGCTCGTTGTTCGGCCTGTTTTTTGTTTTTCCCCCAAGCGGCAGAAAACTGTTTCTTATTGACTCTGGCAACTACTTTGAACCATTTTTCGTGGTCTGGCCCCTTCGAGTCGACGAGTTCGTACGCCGGCGGTAATTTGTACCGTTTTTGCGAATACTGCTGCAATTCCGCTTTGTAATTGATTTCTAATAAACCCTCCGTCGCGGCAATCACTTTCGGCGCAACCAACGGCAACAGAATACTCTTCAAAGCCTCCATGCCACCGTCGAGATAAATCGCGGCCACAATCGACTCAAAGGCATTGGCCAATAACGATAGCGGCACTGTTCCTTTCGATCCGACGCCCTTACCGACCACCAAACACTTCTCCAGCTCAAGGTCCGCACCGATTTGAGCACAGGTCTTACGACTGACCACAGATGACTTGATCTTGGTTAAATCGCCCTCTAACCACTGCGGATACTGCTGAAACAAATATTCACTAACCACAAACCCCAACAACGAGTCTCCCAAAAACTCAAGCCGCTCATACGACAACTGCCGAGTATTTGCGATCGAAGCGTGTGTGATCGCGTGAAGCAAAAAAGCGCGATCTTTGAATTCGTAGTTCAAAGCAGACTCACACTGCATCACAGCTTTTAAGTGAGCGTCCGAAAAGGATTCTTGCGGAAAATTCGAAGACTTCGAGGGCATTGATTTAAAAAACAGGAACGAGGATTTATGCTTCGCTGGCGGGCGCTAAACAAGACACGATAAATCGTGCGCGTTTTTGAGATTAAGGAAGCGGAGGTGGAATTCATTATAAGGAGTGATGCGAGTATTGAATGGTCGCCTGAGCGACCCAACAACCTTTGTTACCACAAGCTCTTGTATATTAGACAGAGATTACACCGAATAAGCAAATCCGTCAAATTCGTTACCGAATAATTACTAGTATTCGTAAGCGATCCTACAACTCATCGATCTCCGCTTTGATCGCATCCACTTGAGCCGTCCGACTAATCGCATGCGCAGTGGCTCGCTGCCAATCGATTCCTAAATATTCAGCCAATTTGTAGGCCAAATGCAAATCGCTCACGCCTTCGTACTGGTTCACCAACTGACCGTCGACGTAAATCGAATTGTGATCGGTATCGAACCCTGACTCAAACCGATCTTTCATTTCGTCAATCCACGCTTGCGGCACCCGCGCGGCGCGGCAAGCGTCCTCGTCCCAGATCTCGTCGCCCCGACATTTGAGCAACAACATTTGAGCTGAAATCGGATCCATTGAATCAACTCCAAAACTTCAATCGGGTCTTAGTACAAGCTCGACGCGCAAGCGAGTGCACTAAAATAATCCTTAAAAATGCACTCGCTTGCGCGTCGAGCTTGTATTCGTGCAACTTTGAAAACGCTCCGTCGATTACGCGTCGATCTACATCCAAATCAACAGCCCCCAAGCCGGCGAGTCGCGGTTGCAACACAATCTTCGCCGGCGACAAAAACTACTTGTCTACGGATTCACCTTCGCCTTCGTCTTTGCAAAAACGATCCAACCACTCATAAAACACGCGATTCCATAGCATGCTATTTTGAGGTTTCTGCACCCAGTGACCTTCATCGGGGAAGTACAAAAACCGCGATGGTACTTTTTGAACTTGGGCCGCAGTGAAGGCTTCCATGCCCTGTGTGACAGGCACGCGGAAGTCGAGCTGGTTGTGTATGACCAATAGCGGCGTCTTCCAGTTTTTAACAAACCGATGAGGTGAAAACTGCTGATACTTTTTAAACGTCTCAGGATTGGACCAATACGGACCACCCAAGTCATGGTTAACAAAGAACAACTCTTCAGTCGATCCGTACATCGACTCCAAGTTATAAACGCCGCAATGAGCAATCATGGCTTTGAAACGATCACCAGCATTTCCCATCAACCAGAATACGGTGTAACCACCATAGCTCGCGCCGACAGCCCCGACTCGATCCTTGTCGATATATGGCTCGGCAATCAACTCGTCGGTCGTCGACAAAATATCTTTCATCGCCTGTCCGCCCCAGTCACCGCTGATCTGATCGTTCCACTCACGTCCAAACCCAGGTAGGCCACGGCGATTGGGGGCGAGCACCACGTAGCCATTGGCTGCCATCAAATGGAAGTTCCAACGGTACGAAAACCACTGACCGATCTGGCCTTGAGGTCCGCCTTGGCAATACGTCAACATCGGCCACTTCTTGTCCGCGGCCGCATCAAACTCAGGCGGGTGAATCACCCAGCAATGAATCTTCTTTCCGTCAGTAGCTTCTACAAACCGTTCATGAATCGTCGGCAGTTCTAGGTTGGCATAGATATCATCGTTGACGCCAGACAACTTTGTATCACTACCATCGGCTAGCGAAAGCTGATGCAATTCAGCCGGACGCAGCATACTCGTTTGCGTTGTCAACAGGCTGCCACCCTTGTCCAAAAATCCCAACGCATGCCAGTTAAACCGGCCCTCGCTAACTTGAGTCAGCTTGGCATCGGCGACTGCAATCCGAAACAACTGATTCGTTCCGGTACGTTCGGATTCAAACACAATCGACGCCGAATCGGGAGCCCAGACAATATTACTGGCGTTCTGGTCCAAACCGCTGGTCAGCTCGCGAGCCACTCCGGTTGCACGCTCGTACAAAATAATACGATTCCGATCAGATTCAAAACCGGCGCGTTGCATCGAGTTAAACGCCAACCATTTGCCGTCCGGCGAGTAAACGGGATTGTTGTCGTAGCCCAAACCGTTTTCGGTAATATTCTTGAACCTTGGTCCTTGGCCTTCGGCATTAGCGACTTGATTCAAGTCAACCAAATAAACATCGCTATTGGTCGACTGGGCCCAGTCTTCCACGTTTTTCATCGTGAATGCAAGCTCCTTGCCATCAGGCGACCAAGCGAACTGTTCATTGCCACCAAAAGGCGGAACAGGACAATCAGCGCGAATGCCTTCCATCAAATCCGTTGCCGGTCCAGCAGTACCAGCCCCGGTGAGCGAAGCGACGTGCAAATGGCTGTACTTATAATCGTGCCACGACTTCCAATGGCGGAACATCAACGCATCGATGATGCGACCTTCGGTATCAGGCAAATCTTTGTAAATTTCGTTTGCCTTTTCGTCTAATTTAATATCAACCGTAAACGCAATTCGCTCCCCGCTTGGGGCAACTTTTAGATTCGCAATGCCGTCTGCAACATCGGTAAGCTTGGTCATTGCCCCCGTCGCAACGTCTAACGAATAGGCTTGGCCGGTCGGGTCATCTTCAGCACCTTCAGGCTTTTGTGGCGTCGCTTCAAAAAACAAACGATTGCCGCCAGCTGTTTCGATCCAATCCAACGACGCAATCGAAGCCCAATCCTTAATCGCAACCGCATCCGTTTTGTCAGCGCGATTTAAAATATGCAGACTCGAACGACCTTTGTTATCCGCCAAATCATACTTGCGAACCGTATATGCAATCTGTTTCCCATCAGGAGAAACGGACACTCCGCCGAGTCGACCAAGCTTAAGGAGTAACTCAGGCGTCATTCTTTTTTCAATCATAGGAGTTTCTGGAACAGTATCTTGAGCGGGAACTGCTTGCACGGCATTGTTGGCAGGTAGAACGACCGAACCATTAGCCGGAACAGAGTTCGGAATCACTGTCGAAGGCAGTGGGCTCGACGGCAATGGTTGAACTGGAATAATCTGGTCTTGCGCGACAGCCTCAGAAACACCAGTCAACCAAAACGCACAAGCGACCGGCAAACAAAACAACAGTTGTCGACCGCTAAAAAATCTTGTCAAAAAAGAATGCATCGAGTACCTCAAACGAAAGCTAACTAACGGTTCTTGTTCTAAACAAAACACGGACAAAAACAACCAGTGACGGGAATTCACTTCAACCGTTCCCGCGATCTGGCATCTCGTGTCCGGTTCTTAATCGATTCCGAATTGTATCCCACACATCACCCTCATCAAAGTCCCTGCCAGCGACCTCGAAGCACATCATCGCGCTCAACAATAGTGGCAAATGCATTGGGATTCACTAAAAATTCGTCAAACTACCAATCGAAACTGCCAACCATCGAACTTGAACCAGTTTTGGTAAACAAATTCGTCGAGTATAAACATTCCGCAAGCAAATTCATTCGTCAACTTAAATTGAATACAACCATGGCAAACGACCAAATGAAACGGCTCGGTCTGATCGGCGGAACATCGTGGCACTCCACCATCGAGTATTACCGAATCATCAACCAAACGGTCAACGATCACTTCGGCAACAACACCAACCCGCCGTTGCTACTGGCCAATCTAAACCAAGCCAACATCCACCGTTTGCAAATCGAAAACAACTGGCAGGGCGTCGCGGAACTGATCATCGACGGTGCAAAGCGATTGGAATCCGCCGGCGCCCAAGCGATCGTCTTATGCGCCAACACGGCACACAAATGCTATGACAACGTTAGCCAAGCGATAGGCATTCCGATCATCCACATCGCAGACGCCACCAAACACGCGATCCAAAAGCAAGGATTGAACTCGGTTTGCTTCATCGGCACCAAGTTTTCGATGGAAGAAACTTTCGTCAAAGACCGAATTGGCCGCGATGGCGTCGAGGTTCTTGTGCCAGCGGAAAAAGCCACCATCGAAGAACTCCATCGGATCATCCAACAAGAACTCACCTTTGACCAGATCGTCCCCGCCTCCAAGCAATTTGTTTCAGACGCCATCGACGCAATGGTACAACGCGGCGCCCAAGGCGTCGTACTGGGGTGCACCGAGTTCCCATTAATGTTCAAACAAAATGATTTGGACATTCCGATCTTTGACACCACCCAAATCCACGCCGCTACAGCAGCCGCGTTTACACTCAACGCGGATTGCGAGTCTTGAATCTCGGCACTCCTCTTTATGAATATCCCGTTTTAATCCACCAGAGCGATTTCGTTCCGTGCGGGCTTGAATCACAACTGCTATCATGAGTTCCTCGCAACGACCGGCAACCGTTTGTCCGAGCAAATCTCTGCCAAGCAACCTTCGTGACAACAACAATGAAAACTCGGCCCCTATCTGCTTTCGTTTTTTTGACCTGTTTGATTATTCAAGCAACTTGCCAAGCCGACGACCGCCCCAACATTTTGTTTATCGCCGTCGATGACTTGCGTCCGTCAATGGGAAGCTACGGAGACACTGCGGCAGTTACACCTCACATGAATCGCTTGGCCAGTCGTAGCCTGCAATTCAATCGGGCCTACTGCCAAGTCGCGGTCTGCAATCCATCTCGAGCCAGTTTAATGACTGGCATGCGCCCGGATAATTTGGGAGTCTGGACTTTACCGATTCATTTTCGCGAAGCCAAACCCGATGCAGTCACCCTACCGCAATGGTTTCGAAAATTTGGCTACACCGCGGTCAGCCACGGAAAAATCTACCACAACCCAACGCCGGATCCGCAATCGTGGAGTGAGCCGATTCGCAAACGACCGCCGTTACCCTATGTGTATCCAAAGGGAACTCGCGAAATAGTTAAAGACGCCAAGGAACAGCTACCCAAAAAGGATTGGCGAAAGAAAAGCCTGCGCCCGCCCAGCACCGCCGCTCCCGATCTCGCCGATGATAAACTGCGCGACGGGGCTCAAACCAGCATGGCCATCGAAGACCTACGGCGGCTCGGCAAGCAAGACCAACCTTTCTTTCTGGCGATGGGATATATCAGGCCTCACCTCGCTTTCGTCGCACCCAAAAAGTATTGGGACATGCACGATCCGGCGAACTTGCCAGTACTGCCCGAACAACAAATCACTCCCAACACACCTTCCTACGCCCTACACAACAACAGTGAGCTTTCTCATTATGTCGACCTGATTGACATCCCCAAACCTTGGGACGACCAAGTACTATCGCCAGACAAAGCTCGCGAACTGATGCACGGCTACTACGCTTGCGTAAGCTACGTCGACGCTCAAATCGGTCGATTGCTCGACGCCCTCGAAGAAGAAGGGCTTGCCGACAATACGATCGTTGTTCTCTGGAGCGATCACGGTTGGAAACTCGGCGAGTACCGTGGGTGGGGCAAAATGACCAACTACGAGATCGATGCTCGCGTACCGTTAATGATTCGCGCTCCTGGCATGAATACCGAAGCCATGCCAACTGCGGGCAAACAAACCGACCAACTTGTAGAGCTGTTGGACTTGTTCCCGACACTCTGCGATTTGGCCAAAATCGACACGCCCGACTTCGTTGACGGCAAGAGCCTGACACCGATCCTGGCCGACACAAACGCAACCATTCATTCGGCAGCGGTCAGTCAATATTACCGACGAGTCAAAGACAATCAATTTATGGGCTACTCAATTCGAACTCCAACTCACCGGATGATCGAGTGGCGAGAATTTGCGACGGGAAAACTGGCGACCAGAGAGTTGTACGACCACCAACAAGACGATTCCGAAACCGCAAACATCATCGACGAAGCGGCTCCTGACCTGATCGCCGAAATCTCTCAGCTTTTAAACACGACTCACCCGCCAAAACCACTCGAGTTAACGCCCGCGATTCACTCAAACCCTAGCGAACTTCCGGCTTCGATTTCATTTGCCAACAAAACCGAAGGACCGATTTTCGTTTACCGGGTTTCCGCAAAAGGTGCGCGAGCAAAATCAAAAAAGCAAGTCAAACCCGGTGCGAGACTCAATATCAAAACGAAGTTTGGAAACGTGTTCGTGATCGAAAACCAAGACGGAACGATCCACGAAATCCACTCGCCGTCGATCCCAACCAGAACGATTGAAATCCAAACGCCCAAACCGCCTTCGGTTCAGTAAGTCGCCTTTGGTGATCTTGCTCAATACATCGTTGATGGAACGGTCGTGTATGAGATCCGTAAAGGCGATTTGGTTTCGATCGAGGTGCCGCCGAAGGACTTGGGCGGTGAAAAATCTAGCGAGAACCGCATCTATAACACGGACGAATTTCCCCCGCACACGGAAGGCTATTTTGGATTTCGGATGGTCCGATCGCATCACCAGTATAAGAATTTAGCAATCTATCGTTTGAAGTCGGTTTCCGGCACGGACAAATAACAGAACTTGTGGATCGTAGTTCGCATTCGCCATCGACTAGCTTCGAGCGATCGTGGCCATCATTTGCAACGCAAGCGAATTGTTTTAAACTCTGACATTACACAAGGTGCATTTACGGGGCCGGTTGGGTGGCCTGGATGAATCCCTCGCCCACTCAGCGGTGAATTGCAGACAACCTCGCGTTCGTCAAACTCTAGGAAGATTATGTCCAAACTATTGCCAGTCCAGAGCATCACTTTTATCAAGCCAATCGTTTTCGGTTTGGCCTTGTTGATGGTGATGGTGATGGTTTCCAGCAGTTTTGCTCAAACGAATCCTGCATCTGTCGAAATGTTTGGAAAGAAATTCAAATCGCTTGAATCGTTGGCAGTTGGCAAGTGGTGGAAGATAAAACCGAGAAAACTTCATAAGATGAATCTCGACGTACCGCGAGATCAGGTGTGTGCGTTCGCCGTCTACGCTCACGATAACGGGACACTGAAGTTGACCGCGCAAATGTTTCCTTTGAAGCCCGAAGAGGAACGGGTTGCCCGGTTGGAGTTCAAACAAACCGATGGAAGCTGGTCTGAGGTTGGCAAGGAAAAGATTTTTGAACTGGGTTGGAGTGCTCACTTTCAAATTGACAACTGGGATAACTCAAAAGACGTTGCCTACCGAGTTCGTCACGGGGCAGATGCTCAGTTCGAAGGGCTGATTCGAAAGGATCCGATCGATAAAGAAACGATCGTCGTCGGGAACCTGTCATGTAACAGTAATCGCACCGCGGGCCCGCGAGCGACGATGGTCGAGAATCTGAAAGTGATCGACCCGGACTTTCTGTTCTTTGCTGGAGACCAGTCCTATCACCACACTCAACACACCTACGGTTGGTTGGAGTTTGGAATGCAGTTCCGCGAAATTCTCAAAGATCGACCAGTCGTCACCATCCCCGATGATCATGACGTTGGGCAAGCAAATATTTGGGGCGAGTCCGGCAAGCAAGCCGAAAGCTCGCGGGGGGCATCCGGTGGCTATTTTTATCCTCCCAAGTACGTCAACATGGTTCAGCGCTGTCAAACTTGGCATCTCCCGGATCCTTACGATGCAAAACCGATTGAGCGCGGCATCGGTGTTTACTTTACGGACTTGACCGTTGGTGGAATCAACTTCGCGATTCTCGAAGACAGAAAGTTCAAAAGTGGGCCCAAAGGCAAGATTCCTAAAATGGGGCCTCGTGCCGATCACATCAATGATCCTAAATACGACCGAGCGTCGGTTGATCTTCCGGATTTGAAATTGCTTGGCGATCGCCAATTAGAGTTTCTGAATAAGTGGAGCCAAGATTGGACGGGGGCGGAGATGAAGTGTGTGCTTTCGCAAACCGCGTTTTGTGGAGCGGTTCATCTTCACGGATCTGAAGACAATCGTTTGCTCGCTGACCTCGACAGTAATGCTTGGCCGCAAAAGGGTCGCAACAAGGCGCTGGTTGAAATTCGACGAGCATGGGCGCCGCACTTATGCGGTGATCAACACTTGGGGGTCCTTGTCAAACATGGAATAGAGGAATTCGGTGATGGTCCGTTTGCGTTTACCAGTCCTGCGATCGTCAATACAGTCTATGGACGTTGGTGGTGGCCCGAAGAAGAAGCCGCAGGTCCGAACCCCGTCTTGGACAGTCCGCTGCCGTGGACAGGTGATTATCTGGATGGCTTGGGGAACAAAATCTCGATGATGGCCTATGCCAATCCGCCCAATCGAAAAGATGAAAAACAACGAGGCGATGGGTTCGGAGTCGTTCGCTTCAACAAGGCGACTCAGAAAATCACGTTTGAGTGCTGGCCTCGCTTCGCAGATGTCAACGACGGCGACAAAGCCCAGTTCGCTGGCTGGCCAATCACGATCGACTACCGCAACAATGACGGCCGCAAGCCGGTTGGTCATTTGCCCGAATTGGTCGTGACAGGAGTTGAGCGCCCGGTGATCCAAGTGATCCACGCATCGTCGAACGAGGTGCTGTATACGGTTCGTGCCGCTTCGAATCGATTTACGCCGCCTGTGTATTCCGATGGAGCACATACGGTCAAAATTGGTCGTAACAAACCGGATTTGAAAACGTTTGAGGGTTTAAAGCCGTTGTCAGAAGGGGCCAACGCGGAACTGAAAGTTGAAATTCCTTAGCTTTTGTTCGAATCAACGATTCGCGGCGCTTGTTTCTTCCCAAGTATCGGGGCTGATCATCGATTGCACCATGTCCAGAAGAGTCTGAACGTTCTATCCTGAGCACTCAACCGACTCGGCCACATCGCTGTCAGCAGTGCCA
>CAZKTR010000038.1:0-15717 GCA_964555525.1 uncultured Pirellulaceae bacterium | reverse complement strand
AGTTCGTTAAAGCAAATCTATGAGCCGTTTTGGCGCTAGCCACGGTTTCATCGCCCGTAAAGCGTGGCTAGCGCCAAAAGGGCTCACGTAACATTTGTAATCTGAATAATGCGGCCAGCTAATCAGCCTTCGGGATGCCTACCAAAGGCCTGAACTCTGGCGAGCGCAGCTACGATGGCGAATCGGCCTAGCGCTCATCAAACAGCAAGCTGGTCGCAACGCCGCCAAAACAGATCAGTGGTAGAACAGCAAAGGTCAACACACCGATCATGAAATCGGTACTCTCGGTTTTGTACTTCTCCCGAATGTCTTGAAAGGTGTCGACGTTTTCGCCTGGCTGTAGTAAGCCTTCCACAGGCGCCGAGTTTGAAAAGCTGTCCAAGTCATGGATCAAGTTTCCATGATGAATCGTTTCCAAAAACAGCAACCCCAGCAAAGTAAACAAACTCACAACTGCCAGCGTCGCCAATCCCCCTCGAGACCACCCTAGGACTTTACGGCCGGTCGTGATTCGGGTGCCCACACGGTACAACAACAGCACGCTGCCGACTCCTGATAACACCGCCAGTAGCAGTAACCACCAACCGATCCCGATAAACATGCTCGTGACAGCCGGAGTCATCTCGCCAGTTCCCAAACTGGCCGTGTAAGTTCCATAGAGGGCGTTTCCGGTCCATCCCATCGGCGTGCCAGTAAAGGCATTCAACCGAGTGATCAGTAAACCGAACGCGGTCAACAGCCCTGCCAAGCCGCCAACCATCGCCCCCACTAGCCCTCGCCGGTTTGGTTTGTCCACCGGCGGTTCAACGAACGGACTGTCCACACGAGTTGCTTCAAGTGGTGTATGGTCTATGCCACCAGCCAAGATTTGATCGAGGTCCGAGTAATCAAAAGACGAAGGGGCCTCGATTTCAGCTACCGCCTGGGGAACCCCATCGCTCGTTTGTTGGCTGGGCTCCATTGCAGCGGAGGACTCGGGGCGCTGGGTTTGCTTTTGCGAAGACCGTCTTTTCGGTTTCGATGATCGAGGGCTAACAGGCGACTCTCGCTTGGTCAGTTTCTTTTCTTTCTGTTGAGTGCTTTGGGCAGCGGTCGCCGGGCGTTTCCGCGATTTCGATGGCGTGGCGGGTTTTGATGGAGCAGCTGGCGGAGTGGCATTCGAACCACGCTTGTTTGGCTTGCTTTTTTTGAAATTCCAAATCGGATCCAGCTCAACGACTGCGCCACATTTACACCTTGCTTGCTGGCCGATCAGCGATTCGTCGATGTCGACAAAGCTACGATTGCAATTTGAACAAGTGACCGAAAATGCCAACGCCGTTTCCTTTAAAAGAAAGTTCCTCACGATTTGGTTCTTAGATTATAACCGCTAGATCAGACCGAGCCAAATTAAGCGTGTGAGCGGCATGCCTGTCCATTGAGCCTGAGCGCATAGAAAAGGCCCCGACGAATCAGGGCCAAACTCCGGACGGGAGATTTTTTCTTCGATCCACCAATCCATCAGCGGAACCATTTCTTGTAGCCGGCGCCTCAGGTTGCTCGACCGTGTATTGTTGTATGCTTAGATATTTCGAGAACCGTTTCCGTTGGCACTCAATTGTGAAAGCATTTGCAGCACACCGTTCAAGTGAGCCAGACGTGGGCCATACCGGTCAACAAATTCATTCAACACGAATTCTGAATCTAGCATACCTTCGAAGTTGTCATTGACATCACAGGTCAGAGATTGCAGGAATTCCGTTTGCACCTGAGACAACGCTTCCGCTGCAGCTCGACAGCGTCGAGCCAAAATTGGATTTGCGTCTTTCCACTGTTGCAATTCGCCGGAACGACTGCGCTGATTGTGCTGCATGTTTTCGTTCATTTCTTCGAGCAACTCGTTTTGGCGATCTTGGCCAATAACTAGTTGATGCAATAACGCAACCACTTCACTCTGCGATGAACTCGTGTCAGCGATCTTTGGTTCGCTAGCATTTTGAGCTACATCAATTCGGAAAACGGGTGAAATATCGTGTGAATCATTCGGCATTGAAAGGATGCTCCAGATGTTTTTCATAAGTCAGGTGGGCAGTATAGACTGAGCTCGCCGGCCTGTCGAGGAATTGATTGAGTATTCCGTAATTCTAAAAAAAAGTTGATTGAAATAACGAGTAGCACCCTTAAGGTTTAGCCACTTAGATGTAAGAAAAAAACGGTTGTTCTAATTCTAGGGTTTGAATCGCAAGCGTATGGTGGGCGTTCAATGTCCAAGGAAACAAAATGCACGCTCCGATTAGAACTGTGACAGCGTGTGGTGACTGCATGTGATTTCTTTTCGAAAAAACATCAATCAACTAGTTGACAAACCAGTCATCCCTATCTGTTTAAAATCACTCAATCAATGTCAAAGTATGCGAATGGATTCGCATACCTCGGTGTTTGCAAAATTTTGCCGGCAACAATCACAAAGTTTGTTCCGATGTGATACGAGTGAGAAATGAACACTGCAAGGAAGCACCATTGAGTAAGTTGGCCTACACTCTGCCACAACCAGACGCCCATGCGACGTTTGGTTTCATTAACGTAATCGATCTGCCGACGGTTGGATTGTGCGGCGGTCTGTTAATCGTATCACACCTCGGACGACCGCTGGAATTTCATTGCACTGCCCCCTGCCCTCCCAATCGGGCTCAGCAAATTATGTACGGGCAGACTTACCGTGGTTTCGTATTCACTGACCAGATTGGCGCTGCTTTGATTGACAGTGTTAAGCACGTGCCTTCGGCCTATCTGACGTGTTCGCCCGAGATGCTTCCAATCAGCGAAATCGTTGATCCGCCGGTTGTTTTGGCCGAGATCTCCGACGCTGAAAAGCCATTTGACGGTTCAGGTTTGCCGCAGTTTAAAGTTGAGCAGGTTCAGTTTAGCTGCGTGAATTTAGCAAAAGACCAAACGAATACACTGCGGGGGCATATCGAAAAGTTCCATACTAAACTACCAATCGATGAACCGTTCGAGCGGATTGCACAGGCGATCGAAGAGGCTCATGCTGTATTACGTGCAGCTTAGGTATTGAGCGCTTTAAGGGTAGCCCTTGCGGCACGAAAGAAATCATGGGCAGCATCGAAATAATTAAAGAAGAATTCTGGAGTGATGCGATCGACCGGTTTCAACCTGTCGAACTGCTTCCAGCGTGGCAGCCCAATAAAACGGAGCGACCACAAGTTGTCTCAGCTCGCTTTCGTCCACGTAAGCCGCGAGTAAAAAGCTTTTGGTTCGCTCCCACCGAAACAGGCAAGCCTGCGGATAGTTCATCGAAGAAGACCAATAAGTTATTTGATCCGTACGCTGATTTAGTTGCGCCAGCGGACGATGTAAGTGACACAACTGACGAACCATCCAAATCGGATTCCAAAAAACCTCGTACTCGAACGCGTCTCAAACCGCCCAGCGACGTAATCAAGTTGGAAGATCGACTTTTCTACTTGTTGCAGCCGCCGCTGGAGAACTTGTTGGCCGACCGGACGATGGAATTTCCTTTCGAGCCATTCTCGTTTCAATACGCTGGTATCGCTTTTTTGTTCCCACGACACAACGCGATTTTGGCCGATGAAATGGGGCTGGGAAAAACTATGCAATCCATTTCGACAGTTCGGATGCTGTTGCGAGCGGGCTACATTCGTGACGTCCTGTTGATCTGCCCCAAGCCGTTAGTAACGAACTGGCAACGCGAGTTCAAAACTTGGGCACCCGAAATTACCGTTTCCGTAATCAAAGGGAATCAGCATCAGCGTCGCTGGCACTGGAAAGCCGATACGACGATGATCAAGATTGCAAACTACGAATTGCTAACACGCGATGAAGAGTTTGTCCTTGATCCCAATCGCAAGTACGACCTCGTAATTCTTGATGAGGCGCAGCGCATCAAAAACAAAGGGAACTCGACCAGCCAAGTCGTCCAACAGATTCCGCGTCGTCGTTCATGGGCGCTAACGGGCACGCCGATTGAAAACGGGATTGAAGATTTGGTCGGCATATGCGAGTTCGCTGCCAAAGGTTCGGTTACCAGTGGCATGACCCCACGTGAAGTGCGAACCAACGTCAAAGACCTAATCCTGCGTCGCACGAAGGATTTGGTCATGAAAGACATGCCGCCGCGACTGATGCGTGATGCAGAGATTCCATTGTCCCCCGAACAACAGATTACTTACGACGGGGCCGAGAACGACGGCGTGATGAGACTCAATGATTTGGGTGACAAACTGGACATTAAACATGTCTTTGAGCTTGTGCTGCGTCTTAAACAAATTTGCAACTTCGATCCTGTCACTGGCAACAGCAGCAAGATCGATCGCTTGGTCGCGGACATGGAAGAAGTCGCTGCCAGTGGCCAAAAGGCGATCGTGTTCAGTCAATACGTCAATGTTTTAAAGGTCATCGGCAAACGCTTGTTGCCTCACAAACCTCTCGAGTATCACGGTCGAATTCCCAGCAAACAACGCGATCCGATCTTGGAAGAATTTAAAGAAAACCCTGATCGCAAGGTGCTGTTGATGAGTTACGGTGCGGGCGCAGTGGGTTTGAATCTTCAGTTTTGCCGCTATGTGTTTCTATTTGACCGCTGGTGGAACCCCGCGATTGAGGACCAGGCCATTAACCGGGCTCACCGGATCGGTGCCGCAGGTAGCGTGACGATTACTCGGATGATCATGTCGGGCACGATCGAGCAACGAATTCACGAGATATTAGAAGACAAACGAGAGTTATTCCGAGAGATCTTGTCTGACGGCGATTCGCCTTCGCGCCGCGGACTTTCCAAAGACGAAATTTTTGGTCTGTTTAACCTACGGACTCCGCAAGGTAAGATTGTACCCCAGTTAGAGGATCCTAAACGCGCGGCCTAAGGCACAGCCCTCGATCTGTTTGGGCGTTTTTTGGACGGTAACGGGATGTTGATTTGATTCGCATTACAAAAACAAACCGTAAATGGAAACCTAACGCCGAACAACTATTTAGGTTCCCCTGCCCTGCTCCGTCCTATTATCTTCGTCGCTTAAATTTCGACGGTTTCACTGATGTCTCAACCTAATAAGCCATCTAAAACTCCAAAGCCAAACTGGTACCCGCCTTGGGCGCCGCGGTTCTGGGGCGGGATGCGCATGGGGGACTATTTTAGCTTGCTCAAAGAGAACCGTTTTCAGATTCATCCGGCTCGCTACCCGATGGCTGGTCTGGTCGGGATGTCTTCGGTCGTGAATTCAGGTTTAGCAGCAGTGCAACGCCTGGCTTTCGGAAAGAAAATCGCCGCTGCTAAACTGCATGGCCCTCCTGTGTTTATCGTTGGGCATTGGCGTTCGGGCACTACGTTGATGCACGAATTGATTTCGTTGGATCCTCGCTTCAATTTCCCGTCGAACTTTGAAGCCTTTATTCCGACGCATTTCTTAGTGTCGCGTCCCGCCTTCTACCCGTTGGTTCATATGTTGCTGCCACGGCAGCGACCGATGGACAACATGTCCATGAGCGCTAGTTCGCCTCAAGAAGACGATTTTGCCTTGATCGGATATGGTGTCTCGACACCCTATCGACGAATCGCATTTGCCAACCGAATCAATCGCGATCACCTTGAGCTGAACTTTGACAATGCATCTCCGGTGGTTGAGCGTCAACTGCACAACGCGATGGAAACGTTTTTGAAATCATTGACGTTACGTTACCAATCGCGATTGGTAATGAAATCCCCGCCACATACCGGGCGTATCTCGCAGTTGGCCAAGTGGTTTCCTGACGCCAAGTTCATTCACTTGTCTCGGCACCCTTACAAACTTGTGCCGTCGACGATGCGATTGTGGAAACTGCTGGACTTACTGCAGAGCTTTCAAGTGCCAAAGTACGACGATACGTGGCTGAAGAATTATATCTTTGAATGCAAGGATCTGATGTACGCGTCCTACTTCGAACACCGCGCGGAGATCCCCGCCAATCGTTTGGTTGAAGTTCGGTTCGAGGACTTGGTTGCTGAACCGATTCAACAACTTGAAAAAGCTTATGAACAACTAGAGCTTGGCGGCTTCGAAGACGTAAAACCAAATTTGCTGGACTATTTCGAACAAAAAAAGTCACACAAAAAGAACGAGCACCAGCTGGATGAAAAGCTGAAGCTGGAAATTGACAGTAACTGGCAAGAGTATATGAGCGAGTTTGGCTACCAACCACAGTAGTGCCGTGTTGCGAGCAACCTGCATTGTTTGGCTATTTAAATTGATATTGTCGCCAAGAAGCCTTTTGAACTAACTTAAGGCCATGCGGTCACACTCTAAAAAATCGGCGATGCTATCTTTTAGGCATTTTCTACTAGCGACTGTCTGTGTGGTTTCAGTTGCAGGATGCTCGAGTTTTCGTTCTCTGCAAGTCAACGGAGATAAACGCCAAACTGCGACTTCCATTGTACCTTGGGGTGATACTGCGGTGACACTAGAAACTGCGAATGGTCGCATTGTCAATGTCGAAGCGGACTACGGACTACTGAAGGCGGAAACAATTCGTGATACCGTGTATATCAAAGTTGCTCACAACGAGATCGTTGTGACACCAACGACGATTCAAGTCAACGCACGTATCGTAAAAGTGCTAACACCAGACATTAGCGATGTTGATGTGCGAATCAAATCCAGCGGCATTGAGTTTGTGGTTGGCGGCGAACGATTTGTGGACGCCCCGTAGTGGATCTGCGTAACGCCAGTGCTTAATCCAACAGCTCAAAACTGTCATCAGTGGCTTTCTTGTCATAGATCGGCAGGAAGCGGTAATAGACTTCCAGTGTCATGCAGGACATTGCGGTGTCATACAAACGTCCGCCAGCGGGCCCCCAACGGTCAGGTTTACCTCGGCCGGCAAAGTACCAACTACCTCGCACATTTCCCTCTCGCTCTTGCGTGCTAACGAGAAAGTCACGCATTTCTAAGTTCCATTTTTTCCACTGAGGCTTTCCTGAATACATGTGCTTTATCGCTTGAGTAGCGTAGTAGTTATAGTACATGTTGATACCGTATTCAGTGTCTGGGCCCACTTCAGCAATCCGTGCCATCCCTTCAACTAATTCGCTTCGGTCTTGCTTCCAGCCCAAGTACATCCGGCAAAGCAATCCAATGCTCGCTAAGGTGGGACGACTTCTAGAAATTGGTTTAGTCATGTAGCCATAATCGGTTCCCCGGGAGTTCGACACACTATCAAGAAACTGATTGGCCAATCGAAATGTTCTCTTCTCAGTTTTCAGGCCTGAAATTTTAGCACTTTTCAAAGCCATCAACTGCCAACCAACAGCAGATGTATCGCCGCCTTGCCGAGGATGATACTGCCAACCACCCTCATCAGGGTTTTGAGCATATATCGTGAAATTGATTGCGCCTTGGGCATATGGTTCAAGCTCTTTATCGTAAGTCATGGCATAGCACTCACACAGAGCGATCGTTGCCAAGCCATGCGAGTACAGGTCACCACCGTGCTCGGCATAAGAAATCATACTAGAACTGCGGCGCTCACCGGACTGTTTCAAAAACTCAAAACCTTTCTTAACCGCTTCTTTGTGCTTACCAGTGATATGAGTGTGACCGGCACCTAGCAGTGGTAGCAATGCTATGGCAGTGGCGCCATTTATGGCTTCTGCCTTCACGCCTCTGCCCGGTGTGTCTCGAAAATCGCCTTCACCTTCGGTGTGGTCAAAACTCCAACTGCCATTGGGAAGTTGATGTTTAACGATCCACTCCAACGCCAAATCAACCGACTCTTCCGATTCGGCAGAAGCACCATTGGCTTTGGCGAGTTGTTTTCGACTGTCGACACCCCGTCCACTTAGTTCGTTGCCATTGGATGAGCTAATTTCAACTGCGGTAGGTGCTGCGAGTTCTTCTGCGGCAAACTGACTACCGATGTCAGAAATCTCAGTTGCCGGGAGTTCCACAAGGCTGGAAACTTCAGATATTTCATTCTGAAAATCGGTCTCAATTGCCGACGAATCGAGTTCTTCCAGAGCTTCACTATCCAAGCTGTCCAACTCAAGCTCCAGCGAGTCCTCCATCTCGCCAGACTCAGTGCCACTGGTGAAAGCGATTTTCGGCTCAGGGATCAACGGCAAGAGCCAAAATGCCAAAAACAAAATCAGGATCAGGTGAGATACGAAGCTAAAGAGCCAACTTGGAGCCATCGCCAACAATTGACTTTTCCCAATTTCTTCTTCGTACTCTTCTTCTTCTTCAGCTTGCTGCTGTCGGGCTTGCGCTGGCGGCTGATTTATATTCTGCGGTTTGGCGTGCCCCGTCGTTTTTGGCGAGTTGCTCATCGTTCGATTCCCTGATCATTTCAGTGACGGCATAGTCGGAAATATTAGACGCCAATTTTTGGCTTGTGTTACAACGGAAATGGCTCCCTATTGTACCACATTGAGCCGACCTTTAGGCGATTTCAATTCGAAAAACCTCGGTGAGTTGCGGCAGGTGGCCCCTGTGTTGCATATCGTCGATTTTGCATTTGCTTTTCATCAGGAATTTCCATTGCCAACCCAAGTTATCGCAACTCTCACAAACTGAAGCGGTTCTTTGCCGATTGTAAGGAACATCTCAAATCAATTGGTTTCATTTTCACAACGGGAGCCTTGCACGTTGGACACTTGAGTAAGCTCGGGCCGGGGGCCAACAACATCCCACGAGATACGCTGTAAGCACCGAGGGCATCTAACGGTACTTCGACGGGGTGAATCTGCGTCACAGCGAGAGGGACGAAAAAACCCTCCTTGGCTCACGAGTGAACCAAAGAGGGCTTTTATTATTTGTCTGGACTGACTCTTTCAAAATCAGTTTGCTTGTCGCAGAACCAAAATTGATCAACCTTACAGCAGCATCTTCGTGATCGCGGTAGGAAAGCTAAAGCTGTTCCAATTCCGGCAAACAGATCCGTATGTGAAGAGTTCTCCTCGGCGATCGAATTAATTACTGGTCGCTTCCAGATTTTGCCCCAAGACCGCGCCTCTTTACATTCTCTGGGAAGAGTGGCGTTCCATCGGGTAGGGTTGCCTGTTGCATTTCCTGAATGTGTTCAACGGTAGGTCGAACCGGTTCCACCTCTGGCTGAGGATAACAACCGACAAAACAACTGACGAAAACGACTAAAACAAGTAAACGGGACATGCAAGTCTCCAACTTTAGAGAAAGGCCCATCCGAAAGATACGGATGAGCATTAAATTGACAGAGCGAATGTTAACTAGCAATTTTGGCTTAGAACCCCTCGACAACTTCACCATTAGCACAGGTCGCTAAACCATCCAAAACCAATTCGTCGGCACTACGAGGAATAGCGTGACACGACCCATCGGCATATGCAAAATTTACTGTTCCTGGGTGCGCCGAGCTGAGTTGGTCTCCTGCATACACTGGCAACGGATCTCCGCTGGGAGGTATCACTGGATTGAGGTAGACATTTTCGAGGCCAACAACGCCACTAAAGCCGGGGCCAAAAAAAGTACCATAGTTGATCGAAGCCCCCGTATTTGAGAAAATATTAAGGGCAATTCTTCGCCTACTTCCAAGCGTCGACCCTTGTGACTCACCCACGTACATTGTGTTGGATGTACCATCGGAAACATCACCTATCGAAAGGCCGTCGTAGGGCCGAAAGAAAAAGTTACGAACGGCATCAGGGTCGGCGGAAATTCCGGGGGTCAGCCTAATTCCGTTGCCGTTACCCCCTGGTGACTTGAAAGTGCCAATGATGGGTAAGTAGTCGACACGTGATGATTGATTGGTAAATCTAAACTCTTCAACGTCCGCTACAAACTCTGCCTCGATCATACTTGGGCAGAGGAGGAATTCAGGAGAATCAAACTCAATCGGCGTATCATGGTCCAACGCAAAAACCGCACGCAAATTTCCGTTCACGGTAGCTCGGGCGCGTTCGTAGATCGCTTGTTGCAAATTCTCACCTTCCATGTATGGCAGCAGTTGAAGCCAAGTTGTATGACCTTCCAAGTCGGAGTCAGGAACATTAAATACAATCGAAGGGTAGCGCATTAGAGCGCTCTCATAATTTAGCGCTGCCAAACCAATTTGTTTGCAATTGTTTAAGCACTGAACACGGCGGGCTGCTTCACGGACCGACTGTACTGCAGGCAATAGCATCCCGATTAGGATGCCGATGATCGCAATGACCACCAGGAGTTCCACGAGGGTAAAACCTCGAGATGAAAATTTAGTTCGCATCTCAACTTCCTTTCAATAACATAATAAAGACATAAGTGAATTCTTGTTGGAATAAACCACTACAACAATGTCTTCAGGTCGCGGATTTATTTCAAGCGCTTGCTGAGGTCGCTATTTTTTCAGATTTTGTCAGTCTTAAAATATGATAAGAACTACTGAAGAAAGGGCCTAGCCATGGCATTGTATAGTATACGACGATATTCCCTGAGAAAACCCAATCTTTGAATTTGTAGGTAAACTCACCAATTTCGGCAAAAATTGAGTGAAATGGTTCGTAATATTTGTGTTAGACATAAAATAATTGTTGTTCTTACACTCATGTTCTTTGCAAACGGTAATTGAGTGAAATTTCTTGCTTGGCTCACATTATTAGTGTCGCCTGAACGATGAGACTTGCATCACCTTCGTTGCAGCGGTGGCTGTTTTGTGAAACGCAAAAATGCGTCATAATGGAGTATCGTCGTTCTGGTTTTGCTTCAGCAGGAATTTCCATTGCCAACACAAGTTATAGAAACTCTCACAAAACTGAAACTGTTCGTTGCCGATTGTAGGGAACATCGCAAATCAATCGGCATTGTCCCTACAATGGGGGCCTTGCACGCTGGACACTTGAGTCTCGTGAAGGCGAGTTTGAGCCAAGCTGATGTCACGATTGTAACGATTTTCGTAAACCCAACTCAGTTCGCGCCGACAGAAGATTTGGCTGCTTACCCTCGGTATCTAGACGACGATCTTCAACAGCTCGGGCAGCTTGGCGACGTCGTTGTTTTTGCGCCTAGCGAAGCCGAGGTATACCCCGCGGATGCAACCACGCGCGTAATCCCGCCCACGATCTCCAAAAAACTGGAAGGCGAATTCCGTCCGACCCATTTCGCTGGCGTAGTAACGGTGGTCCTCAAGTTGCTGAACATGACTCAAGCCGACAAAGCATTCTTCGGACAAAAAGACTTCCAGCAAGTCGCCGTTGTCAAACAAATGGTCAAAGATCTCAACGTGCCCTGTGAAATCTGTACCTGCCCGATTGTTCGTGACGCCGACGGGTTGGCGCTTAGTTCACGCAACGCCTATCTGTCTGAGGAAGAAAGAGTAATCGCGTTAACGCTCAACAAAACTCTCGACGAGATCGAATCAATGGTCAAATCTGGATTGACGGACGGTTTTGAAGTGATCACGGAAATGCGACAAATGCTGATCGATGGCGGCGTGGATGTGATCGATTACGCGATCATCGCAAATCCAGTGAATCTTGAAACCTGCGACCCAATCAGCTTACCCGTTGCGGCATTGATCGCGGCTCATGTTGGAAAAACTCGATTGATCGACAACCGGATTATCGAGTAGGCTTTACGAAATCAAACTTAGCCGGTTGCTGTTAACTGGCTCGCTGATTCCGTTGGTCGTTGCTAACACCGCAACTCAATTTGGCTTAACCTGCCCACTGTCGCAAAGTACCTCAGGCCATGCAACAAACGCTGTTTTTCATTCCACACTGGTTGCTCGATGGCCCCTTGCTGATCGCTTGGTTGTGCCTAGGGGCGTTATTCCTGGCGTGGCAGTTTTTCAAACACGGCAACTCTAATGAGACCTGGAGTTTCTTGCCCGTGTTTTTGATCGTGGCTGCCGTGATTTATTTTGTGATCCCACGAGTCGAAGTGTTCGGCATCAATCCAGAAGATCCTACAGGGCCCCTAATCATACAAGGCTTAGCCGTTCGGGGATATGGCTTGATGTTGCTGACGGCAATTGTTGCAGGAGTCAGTATCGTGATGTCACGTTGTGAAAAGATCGGCGTGACAAAAGATCAAATCACTCAGCTGGGGTTTTGGATGATGCTTTGTGGCATTGCCGGTGCGCGTCTGTTTTACGTCGTCCAAAAATCAGATCAAATTTTCCCCAACGGTATCACATTCGAATCGCTCGCCAGCATCGTCAATATGACTCAAGGTGGGTTAATCGTTTATGGCAGTTTGATTTTTGGTACGCTTGCCGGTTTCATTTTTTTGACGATTCACAAACTCCCGGTCTTGCGAACGGCAGACTTGATTGCCCCCGGCATGGTGCTGGGGCTGGCTATCGGTCGGATCGGATGCTTGATGAACGGTTGCTGCTATGGCGGAGCTTGCAGCAACGACTATCCAGCGGTCACATTCCCAGCGGGTTCGCCGCCCTACATGCGACAACTGGAAACGGGAGACTTGCTAGGGGTCTCGGGTACGCTTGACCTAGAATCAGAAGATCCATTTCCCCTTTCAGTTGAACAAGTCGCTGAGGGATCGTTCGCTGACCAGCACGGCGTCGTGGCAGGAGATAAAATCCGAGTCAACTGGATTCAATCGGGCGATAGTGAATTGTTGCGATTCGCCAAAGGGGATGTCGGTAAGACCAAGTTCGATCGCAACTGGCCCACGGCGGTGCTGCAAACCCAAGCCGGCGCATCGATCACGGTGCCCATCAGTGCGTTACCGGACCGCTCAGTTCGCACTCACCCCGCGCAAATTTATAGTGCCATCAATGCGTTGTTGTTAAGCATGGTACTGTGGTATTTTTGGACGCTTAAACATCGCGACGGGCAAGTATTTGCGTTAATGCTGATCTTGTATCCGGTCGGCCGGTTCTTGATGGAGTTCGTCCGACAGGACGAAGCCGGGCTGTTCGGAACAGGGTTCACGTTTTCTCAGCTGATTAGCTTTGGCGTGGTCGTAGCTGGCTTTATACTGTTTGCGTTAGCCAAAAGTGAATTCCAGCAAGTTGCCGCTGAGCAACCGGCGCTCTGATAGACATCGACAATACACAACAACGCTACTGGATTGTAATCTCTAGTAACTCGACGCCGTCGTTGCCAACGCGAATCTCTGTTGTGTCCAAGCAAGCCGGAAGCAGGGCTGAGTCGCCAAGTTGAAGCGGAGATTCGGCGGGATCGTTTTGAACTGCCATTGATCCGCCGATCACGGCAAAGATTCGAAACTGACCGTCGCCGCAGGTCGTCCAATTTTCGGTAAGTTTGCCGTGTCGCATCGTGAACTGGTCGCAGCTGACGACGGTTTTCCAAGCCGGATCCTCACAGGCTTGCGGTGGCAGCGGGCCGACTGGGCCTCGGCCGAAGTTCGTGGCAGCCAAAGCTTGTTCGATATGTAGCTCACGCGAGTTACCTTGGTCGTCAACACGGTTCCAGTCAAACACGCGAAACGTCGTATTGCTGGCCTGTTGGATTTCCGCCACCAACAGCCCTGCCCCGATCGCGTGCATCGTGCCGGCTTCGACAAAAATGCAATCACCGGCTTGGGCTTCAAAGGCGTGTAAGAGATCTTCGGTGTTGCCGGCTTTAATCGCAGCAGCAAATTGCTCGGCGGTCACGTCCGGTTTGAGACCCGCATAGACTTTCGCGCCGGGGTCGGCGTGCAGCACGTACCAAGCTTCTGTCTTGCCCAAATCTGGCGGAGTCAACGTCGCGCCCATTTTATCGTCGGGGTGGACTTGAACTGACAGGTCACGGTTGGCATCCAAAAACTTTAATAACAGCGGGAACCGTTGTCGCAGTGCGACTGGCAATTTTTCGTCATTGATCCGTTGCCAAACTTGCTCGCCGACCAACTCCGCCCCAAATTCGGTCAACAAGTCGTGCAAGCTACGGCTGGCATACGAACCATATTGGACAATACTTTGATCATCTCCATGATCAACGACCTCCCAGCTCTCTGCGGCTTTTTCATCGCCAATGGACTTCGAGAGGACTTCGGCAAGGCGTCGGCCACCCCAGATATAGCGACGGAACGATGGTTGAAAGCGGAGTGGGTACATTTGAAAAAGTGGGTTGAAGGTGTGTCAAGCCGAGGATCTCGCCGACTGAGCTATTAATTAGTTAGGTAACTTTAAAAGATAACAAACCAGTGTGAAAGTGCCTACGTGCGTTGGATACGCTATACGCCACGTTGATTTTGCACCTACGCCATCGCCGCCCATACGACCGTACCGACCGATCGCAAACGTTTATTTGGCCGACGGGCGACGGCGTTGATTAATGCATTTACCATCGACAATCTGGCTCGGACCAATCAAAATTGAGCCGAGTCAGATTAGCGGCTCGCAACTCTACCAATTTGGCGATCAATTCGTACACCCCCACGCGACATAACGCAAACACCCATCAACAAACGGCTTAGATGATCAAATTACGCGACTCAAACGAAGACCTGTTCGCCGAAAGCCGGATGTCCTTCGGGGCTCACCTAGAGGAGTTGCGGAAAGTTTTAGTCCGCTCTTTGATCTGGGTATCGATCGGTTGTCTGATCGGATTCTGGGGAGCGGAAAAGATCGTTGAAGTTTTGCAGTCGCCGTTGAACAAGGCCGTGGTGCAATTCAAAAAAACTCAAGCCGAGGGGCTGCTCGAAAGCGACATTGGTTACATTCCACCTGAGTACTTGCCGTTACTGGAAGATGGCTTCGTGCCCGATCAAGTTAGCGTGGACCCTGGCCAGTTGGTCGCTGCCTTGCAATCGGTGATCCCAGACTTTGGGCAAGCAGTGGATCTCCAGCCGTATCAATTCCGCGCGAGCAATTTTGTCCCCGGACAGATCAAGCAATTGTGTACTCGCCTGTCACAACAGCAGGCCGCTGATTCAACGCAAACAGCTCGACTGGCTGCAATCTGGAAACAGCTTTCTGAACAGCAGCAAGCAAACATTCAGGAAATCGCAGCGGCGGAGACGACTGGCGAAGAGTCGTTGCAGATCGTATTGCGGATTTTCAATGAGCTGTTGGAAGTTGAGACACTGCACCAAGACAAGTCGTTTCGCGACATGTTCGAGCAACCGAGCTGGTCGATATCGACAATGCTGTTACCTGAAGAGCCGCGTCCTTTGGCGGGCGTCAAGGCGGCGATCGAGAATCCAGAAACGGATGCAGACGACGCGACTAGCTTGCGGCGAAAAATGAATCGTGCGCTGATCGCCAGTCCGTTTGCTGATGAAATGAATGCGGGGCGATTGGAAACCGTGCCTCTGAAGATTTGGCGCAAGACGAACTACAAGCCGCAGTCGTTAGGCGTGACGGAACCGTTTTTTGTTTGGCTGAAAGCGGGATTGTTAGGGGGGCTAACATTGGCAGCTCCATTTGTGTTTTACGAACTGTGGGCGTTTGTCGCAGCAGGATTATATCCTCACGAAAAGAAGTACGTCCATTGGTTTTTGCCGATCAGTTTGCTGCTGTTTGCCGCCGGTGTGCTAATGGCGTTCTTCTTTGTGTTTAGTCCTGTGCTCGAATTTTTGTTTACCTTCAATAGCTCGTTGAATATCTCGCCGGAGATTCGAATCGGCGAATGGCTGAGCTTTGCGATGTTCTTACCGCTGGGCTTTGGGGTCGCGTTTCAATTGCCATTGGTGATGTTGTTTGTCAATCGGATTGGTTTGGTCGACGTTCAAACTTACCTAGCGAAGTGGCGGATCGCGATCATGGTGATTTTTGTCTTGTCGATGTTCCTGACGCCGGCAG
>CAZKTR010000037.1:3788-15840 GCA_964555525.1 uncultured Pirellulaceae bacterium | reverse complement strand
TTTTGACGAACTCTTGCCAAGCCGATTGGTCGATCGAATCATGGGCGAGCGTATTTAGGCGTAGCAGTAAGCTTTCAGATGTCGTATTCATTTTGATTCCAGACAGGTTGGCCCCATCATAATCAAAACGACATCGGTTGATTAGCAGTTGCACGACGGGCTGGAAGGCGACCGTATTTTGAGCCCGCTGAAAAACGCCGACGCCTGCCGGCTAGTCGTTAAACTCTTTACAGTGGATCGATCATGGCTTCATCCATAGCGATGGAGATGCCTTGTTCGAGGAACTTTACTGCCAATAAGAATCGCGTTTTTCCTTCGCGGCGAATCACTTGCCCTTCGTATCCGGCAAAGGGTCCGCTTTTGACGCGTACCGGTTGCCCCGCTTCGAGTCTCGCCTCGGGAGTCAATCCTTCCCCCTGCGCAATGATGTTGGCGATCCGCTGGAGGTCCTCCACTAACTGCTGCGGGTCGGGAACGGGTGCGCATTTGGAAATGCAATTGGTCGTCATTGCCTGATAACGCTGGTCTTCGTTGGCCAACATAAAAACATAATTGGGAAACAACGGAACGTAAGAAGTCCTCATTCGACCACCGGGAGACCGAAAACGCTTGGTAATCACGGGTCCATAAAAACGAATTTTCTGCGAGTACAACTTTCGCATTAAATCCTTTTCTCGTCGCGAGAGCGTGTACACCGAATACCAAATCGCTTGGTCGTTTTCGAGGTGCTGCCAGTCGGTCAACAAATCCGCAGGGTATATATCATTCTCCTTGCCGAGAATTGGCATGATTTCAACCTGTTCATTATTTAACTGTTTATGGACTAGTTCGATGCTTCAATGATGTCTTCTTGAATCTCAACTTGGTCCGGCATATTCAGTTTGGTGTAAACTGTAACCAGTTTCTTACGAACTGCAATCGGATCTTCAACACCCACCAAAGCTAACTGGAATTCGGCAGCTGCATCTTTATATTTTTCCTGCTTCAGATAGATCGTACCAAGTGTGTCATGATACCGTCCATCGTTGGGTGATTGCTGGACCGCTCGCGAGGCCAGTTCGAGAGCCCGGTCAAGAGCCGGCGGGTCTTGATGGGCCAATACCCACGCAAGGTTGTTCAAAACAATCGTAAACTTGGGTTGAATCTTGTAAGCCAGTTCCAAATGGGTTGTCGCTTCTTCAAACTCTTCGCGCTGCCAAAGAATATTACTAAGCGCAAAGTGGGCCATCGGGTTGGGTTCCTCTGCGATCAAACGATTGAGTTCACGACGAACACGCACAAAGCTCTCGTCACCTAAACCTCTTTCGTCGGCAATTTTGATTAATCGCTCGTAAATCGGCAAGTGATTTGGCTGAGCACTAAGCGCGCGAAACAGATAATTAATCCGCTTTCCCACTCGGTTTTGTTTAGCTTTCTCGAGGTCATGCCTTATCGTAAAGAACTCTGCATTGGCCAAACGCATTAAGCTGTCGGCATTGACCTTCATTCCTTTGACAAGAACTTCCTGAGCCTCATCGAACCGACCTTGCTTCGCAATTGAGTTTGCCAAAGACCATCTCGCTCTACTATTGGTCGGCTCTTCTTCCAACAACCGGCTATACACCTGCTCAGCATTTTGCAATGTCTTGTCCCGGTCCTCGAAGCGCTTAATCTCTCCTTGGTAATCAGCAATCGCGATATAGACAGCCGGATTTTTTTGGGCAGCAACCTCCAACGCCTGAATCACTTTGTCTGGATTGTCGTTGGCTTGATGGTAAACCGCCCATGCCTGTTGAACCTCCGGCGAAGTATCTCGCGAATGTCTCAAGTGATGCTCCAACCGTTTCAATGGCAGCGGCGCGTCTTTGTGTCTTCTATAATGCACGATCTGCAGCGCTTTGACTCGATGAGCCTGCGGAAACCCGACTCCATCGTCAGGAGCCAACTCATCCAAAACCGCCTCGCCTTGTTCCCTCTCACCGCACTCCATTAACACTTGCCACCAACGCAACTTCTGCGGTTGCGTGAGCTCTTCGTCTTGCATGAGACGACGAAAATGAGTTTTAGCCAATTGAAAATCTCCAGCGTCTATCGCCTGCTGGGCTTCGTTGACGTATCGGTTGCTGATGGCTTCGCCGCGTCCAAACACCTGCACTCCAACGTATCCCAAAAGGCCAACCATCGCCAGAGCTGGAATGATAAACAGAATTTCTCGAACGCCAGAATTCGCAAGGCCACGAAAGAAGCGGATTGGTGCCGTCACAATCATGTACGGCAACATCATGATGCTTCGACCAAGACGACTAATAGACTGCCATACTTTGCCACCAAACGAAAGACTTTCGCTGTCGTAACTATCGTCCGGAACGCCCGATTGGTGAAACAAACCCAAGAGACGCATTGGCCAAAACAGGACTTGCAATGGGAACACTAAAATTGAAATCATTAATTTCCCGAAGGAACCCAATGCAGTTTCAATTTCAGGTTCTTGAATTTCATCAGAGTCAAATTCATGTCGCGATGACCTAGTAAGCGATTTAATGCGACTTCCGAGTGCTTTGAACCAGCTCATATGAGATAAGGGGAGTTAGTTGGAGGTGGGTCGGGTAGGACGGTTCAGTTTTTGTAGTAATTGAAAATCAATGCCGGCCCGCAGAGCATCAAGCTTCGGACCAGCTTTGTTGTAATGGCGACCACAAAATTCTATCCATGTTGGCCGAGCGAAGGAATTTACTTGAACCTAGGATGCTCAGATTGTAACAATTTCCGGCAAGGGCGGAATGAGACGAGGTAAAGATACTAGCATTCTAAATTTGGTTAGTTTTAACGTTTCTTCGCTACTCTAGCCGATCACCCACCGCAGGCGGGTTTCCTCTCAAAAAATCGGCGACTGGCATATTTTTTTTACCGGCCGGTTGGACAGCTTCGATTGATAGTAACCCATTGCCGGTTTGCACCAGTAGTTTTTCCTTATCGCAATACGCTACTTGTCCCGCTGCAACGCTGGTAGGCACGGATTCAAGCGCCTCAAGATCCACCACACTCGCCCGATGAACAATTAATCGGATGGGCTGTTTTTTCTTTGGTGAATGCCAATTGGTAAAACTCCCCGGCCAAGGTTGGAACGCGCGTATCTGATTAAAGAGCTGCGCCGCAGGACGTTGCCAATCCAACAACCCGTCCGACTTTTTCAAACGCGGGGCTTTGGTCGCCAGTGACTGATCTTGGGGCTCTCCGATCGCAACCTCACCATCCCATTCCTCCAATTGTTCAATCGACTCCATCACCGCGTCAACACCCAAAATCGCCAACTTAGGCTCGATCGACTCAGCGGTATCTTCTGCTGCGATTGGCATTTCTCGCATAGCCAAACAAGGACCGCCGTCAAGCTTCGCGGTCATATGGATAATCGTAATCCCGGTCACTGCGTCGCCGTTATACAGGCACCAATTGATCGGCGCCGCGCCGCGGTACTTCGGCAGCAGGGAACCGTGCAAATTAATTCCGCCTTTTTTGGCCAAACCAAGGCACTCCCGCGAAAGGATCTGGCCGTAATCACAAACGACAAATAAATCCGCTTGCAAGCCTTTCAACACTTGGACCGACTCAGGAGCGTTCGCATCCATCGGCTCATAAATCACCAAGCCTTTCGATTCAGCAACATCACGCGTAGGATTGGCGGCTGACTTACGGCGGTTACCAGAATCGGCGATCGGGCGAGTATACAACGCACAAACCTCGTGGTCGCTAGCCAACAAAGCTTCAAAAGTAGGCACTGCAAAAGGGCCCGTGCCGAACATGACGATTCGCATAAAAGTGTCTTGGGTCAAAGGACAAAAAGGGGCAAGAACGATCAATAATCTGATTGGACAACAGCTAACACAAACAAGTAAGCAACCACTAACAAAACTTAGCTTCGTATTCCTTCAACCGGTCAAGTATCACGTCGTCGTCTGGAATGTTGCCTGTCGAACGTTCATTCTCAAATATCAATTCAAAGTCATCCAACTCACCAGCGATCGCCGCTTTTGACGACTCGCTAATTCGATCTACGAACAATACTCCGTCCAGATGATCAGTTTCATGCTGAATCGCTTTGGCGAGCATCCCGCTGACGGTTGCGTCGATCTCGTTGCCTTGCAAGTCGTAAGCTTGAACATGAATTTGTTCTGGACGATTCACCACCGCATTGACGCCTACAATACTCAAACATCCCTCTTCAAACTCATCGCTGCCTTTGGGGGAACTGACGACAGGGTTGATGAATACCATCTCCTCCCCTTCGCCACGTTTGCCGCTCAAGTTCAGCACGAACAAACGAAACGGCAAGTCAACTTGGTTAGCCGCTAAGCCAATTCCTTTAGCTTCGTACATCGCATCAAACATATCACTAACGATCTGCTTGAGTTCTTCATTGACTCGCCTTATCGGTTTACTCTTATACCGTAAAGTTGGATGCGGGTACTGGATAATGTTCAAGGTGCACTCCGGCAAATCGGTGAGTGTTTGATAGATGGATGGCAAGGCTATTTTAAAGGTCAAAAAATCGCGCTCTGCGAAACGCAAAACCAACTTGCTCGGAAATAACATCGGGTCAGATTAGGTGTCAAGCATCGTGAATTATTTTTTTTGAAGATACGATTTCGACAAAAAAAAATAAAAGTAAATTGCTTGACAACACGCTTAAGCTTGGCAGAATGACGGCCATGCCTTCGGTTAGTAAAAACTAACAGTGCTGTCCGTGAAATTCAATCGTTGACTCCCTTCAACAACTTTAATTCACCCAACAATTCACTTCCCCTTCCCACCCATCATGCTACCAACCCCCATTCTCCCCGGTAACAGACACCCTGCACGGTTATTTGAGCAATCATGACGTGAGCTCAACTCATAGGGTGCCTAACGACTGAGGGATAGCGACGGTTCAGGCTTCTTAGCTGGGATGGATGATCATCGGGCACCCTTTTTTCTTACCTTTGGAAAGGAAACAACGCAAACTTCAAAAAGCATGCGTTTGGCACGACGCCAAAATTGGGTAAGAAAATTTTTGCGAGCTTAGCTGCAACATCAGTAAGCTCTAACGGTATTTGGCAGGACGCCAAATACCGTTTTTTTATGCTTAAATCCTACAAAGAACACCACCTTAACGATGCTGACCACCACTCGCCCAACAACCAATACTGGCCTGATTGCCTTTGGCTCCAATCAAGGCGATTCAATGCGGGTATATCAGGCATCAATCGATGCAATACAACGAATTGCCGGGATTAACGTCCTTGCTCACAGCGCTCCAGTTTGGACAGCGCCAGTGACAGGAAACCTCGGAAGCATATCAACACCGTCAACCGATGACCAACAGCCCTACTTAAATGCAGTCATTCGAATCGCAACACACTTGAACCCCAGCGATTTACATCTACAAACAGCCGCCATTGAACACCAATTTGGGCGAGTCCGTGCAGGCCGCTGGCGAGCTCGGACGATCGACCTAGACCTGCTGCTATTAGGCGATCACATTGTCAACACTCGCTCACTCACTTTGCCACATCCACGCATGTCTTTTAGGCGTTTTGTACTCGAACCAGCGGCCGAAATCGCAGCAAATGCTGTGCACCCGACATCCCAATGCTCCATGGCCGACCTTCTAAAACGCATCAACTCGTCCGTTAAGATCATGGCTTTGGTAGCCCCAATTTCGGAAGCTCAAACTGTTGCACTCGATAAATTGGTTAGCTTGCTATCAAAAAAAAATTCTCATTGGCAATTTGAAAAAGTTTTTTCTGCAGAAAAACTTTTACAACTTGATTCAAATCTGACGATCGTTGTAACTTTTGACGTACACGTAACTGACACTGAAGATACTACTTGGCGAAAGCTCAGAGAGCACGCACTGCGGTTTGCAGGCCCAACGCTACATCTGAAAAAACCATCCAACTCTGCGGCCGCCTTGAACGAACTCTCCGCAGCCATCCAAACGATTGGCTGATACCCAGCAAAACGAGACATTTCGCGTAACGCCGGCCACCTACATCCGGTTTTTACGTCAATCAGCAGATTATTTTGGACTGCGATAGGAAATGAACCGAATTCAGCCCTATGACGTAGTTGCAGTTTTTGGCATAATTCCGCCTTTTAACGCTGTAGTTCGCGCTTGAATCAATCGCAGACGCTCATTCTCGGGCTCTCGCAAACGAAATTACCAAGCGGCTTTGGCGAACAGAACGAATTCGCAGCCGCACGACTCATCGCTTCAACTAGCCAACCGGCTTGAAAGTTTGAATGAGTGCCCCTTGGCAGATATTAAAGGAGACAAATTGATGTTTAAAATTTTGAATACCCGTGGATTAGGTGTTGGTGGAAAACAAAACGAGCTGATCGAACTGGCTCTTACATTTGGTTTCAATGGTGTCGAAGTAGACATGGTTGATTTGGTCGGTCGTCACGATGCGATGGGCAAAGAATTCGCTTGTCAGTTTTTAAAAGCTGCCAAGAGCCCTGCTTCGGAAGACGACGTCGCCAGCGGTGGAAAGCATCTCACTATCGGTACGTTTAAGCTGCCGATCGAATTGAGTGGCACCGACGAAGAATACGCGACTTCAATCGCCAAGAACGAAACCATCATCGATTTGGCTACCGAACTCGGTGCCGAGCGATGCTATATCGAAATCGCTCCTAACTGCGAACACTTTTCATTCCAAGAGTGCTTCGAAAAGCACCAGACTCGCTTGCAAGCTTTGGCGGAACAGTTCGCTGCCAGCGGTATCAAGCTTGGTCTCGCCCTGCAAACTTCGAAAGCCGAACCAGCTGACGGCACTTTTAAGTTCGTCCAAACCACGGAAGAGCTTTTGACATTGGTCAAAGCAGTCGGTCAGCCAAACGTTGGTGTTTGCGTCGACACTTGGGAGTGGGTACTCGGCGGTGGCACCGTTGAGCAAATCGCATTCGACCAAGTGACTGAAATTCGTTTTGCAGATGTTTCCGCAGACGCTAACAAAGCCGAAATCAAACCGGGCGATCGCACCGCATTGCCAGGCGACGTAGCTGATTCTTTCAGCTTCAAAGTCGCTCAAGCTGCCGTAGCCAGCGGACTTCCTCTTGCAATCTCAGCTTCGACCAACATGTCAACCTACTCTGGTGACACTCGCGACAACGTTGTCAAAGCGATCAGTCAACACTTAGATTGGTTGGGCGAAGGCGTTGACCCAGCGGTAACCATCGCTGCTGCCGAAGCCGAAGCGGCTACCGCTGAAGCGGGTGAAGCCGAAGAAGAAGCACCTGCCGAAGCTGCTGCAGCTCCGGCAACTGCCTAATCGCAGCAGCCAAATCTAGAGTATTCATCAAGCCCTGATCGATTAAAATCGTCAGGGCTTTTTTTGGGTCCAACACCTTTCACAATATTTGACTTCACCAAAAATTCATTCATGTCGCAACTTAATAAATACAGCAGTCGTATTACTCAACCCAAAAACCAAGGCGCCTCTCAAGCCATGCTCTACGGCACGGGGATGACCTCCGACGACATGAACAAAGCGCAAGTCGGCATCGGCAGCGTTTGGTACGAGGGTAACACTTGCAACATGCACTTGGACAAACTCGCTTTGGAAGTCAAAAAAGGTGTTGTCGAAGCCGGCCTAGTCGGCATGCGTTTTAACACCATCGGTGTCAGCGACGGGATTTCGATGGGCACCTCCGGAATGAGCTTCTCGCTTCAGTCTCGTGACTTGATCGCCGATTCAATCGAAACCATCATGAGCGCTCAATGGTACGACGCCTGCGTCGCACTACCGGGTTGCGACAAAAACATGCCTGGCTGTTTAATCGCGATGGGACGTTTGAATCGTCCAAGCCTGATGGTTTATGGAGGTACGATCCGTGCCGGCAGTCACGCGGGTTGCAAACTAGATATCGTTTCCGCGTTTCAATGTTACGGTGAACACCTCGCCGGCAAAATCGACGAAGAAACCCGCTGTAGCATTTTGAAAAAGGCGATCCCTGGTGCGGGTGCCTGCGGCGGCATGTACACCGCCAACACGATGGCCAGTGCCATTGAGGCATTGGGCATGGCCCTTCCATTCAGTGCTTCCATCCCAGCCGAAGATCCCGCCAAGATCGACGAATGTCACCAAGCCGGCGCCGCGATCCTAAAGCTATTGGAAATGGATCTCAAACCACGCGACATCATGACCCGCGCAGCATTCGAAAATGCCCTTGTCGTTACGATTGCTTTGGGCGGTTCAACCAACGCTGTCTTACACTTGATCGCCATGGCTCGCAGCGTCGATGTGCCACTAACACTCCAAGACATCCAATCCGTTAGCGATCGCATTCCATTGCTGGCTGACCTTAAACCAAGCGGCAAGTACGTCCAAGAAGACTTGCACGCCATCGGTGGCACCCCAGCAGTCATGAAGTTTTTACTAAAAGAAGGATTGCTCGACGGCAGCTGTATGACCGTCACTGGCCAAACGCTCGCCGAAAACTTGGCCGACGTCCCAGACTTTGCTGCCGATCAAGATATCATTCGTCCACTGGACAACCCGATCAAATCTTCAGGGCACATTCAAATCCTCAAAGGCAACCTCGCACCCGATGGAGCCGTTGCAAAAATCACGGGCAAAGAAGGTAACTTGTTCGAAGGCGTCGCCAACGTTTTTGATTGCGAAGAAGACATGTTGACCGCTTTGGAAGAAAACAAAATCAATAAAGGTGACGTCGTCATCATTCGCTACGAAGGCCCGAAAGGCGGGCCTGGCATGCCTGAAATGCTCACGCCAACCTCTGCCATCATGGGCGCCGGGCTCGGCGCCGACGTTGCCTTAATGACCGACGGTCGCTTCTCGGGCGGCTCGCACGGTTTCATCGTCGGCCACGTAACCCCCGAAGCGCAAGTCGGTGGCCCGATCGCGTTGGTTCGAAACGGAGACAAAATCATCATCGACTCGGATAAAAACCTGATCCAAATGGATGTCTCCGACGAAGAACTCGCCGATCGCAGCGCAAAATGGCAAGCTCCGCCATTGAAAGTCACACGCGGCACACTGTACAAGTATATTAAGAATGTAAAATCGGCTTCCGAAGGTTGCGTGACTGACGAGTAGAAATCGGTGATGTCGTAGCTGATCTCGCCAGAGTTCAGGTGTACTGGCAATTCGCCCGAAGTCTGGCGACATCGGCTACGTAGCTGGGCTCGCCAGAGTTCAGGCCTTACCGAACCGCATCCGGAAGTCTGGCGACTCCGGCTACGTAGTTGATCACACCAAATAGGAAGCGGCCCAAGCCGCAGAAGACATGCTCGAACTGATCGCTCAAGGACCGACGATTGACTTCCGCTGGCGCCGCACGTTGCCTGGAGCCACTGTTGAACTTGGTCGATCAACCGAAACCTACCGTGTGCCTTGGGACAATCAAGTCTCTCGTCGGCATGCGGTGCTTACTGCCAGCGAACACCGTTTACACGTCAAAGCGATTCCCGACGCCGCCAACCCAATTTTCTTTAACGGTCGTGAAGTCAACGATTTCTACGTCCGCCCAGGCGAGCACTTTGTCATTGGCAATACCTCGTTCATGGTCGCGTCGGACCAAGCCTTCGGTTCACTGTCGGCCCCAGATCCGATCCGGCAGCAAACTTTCTCGGCCGATTTTCTCGAACAAGTTCAATACCGAGACGCCGATCGGCGAATCGATGTCTTAAACCGACTACCTGAATTAATCGCAGAGGCCAACAATTCCGACGAATTATTGATCGGAATGGTAAACACATTGATGGCCGGCATCTCCGCCGCGACCACCATCGGCGTAGTTCAACTAAACCAATCACAAGAGAATGCTCAGTCAGGCAGCGCCGGCCAACTGAAAATCATTCACTGGGACCGCCGTGGTTTAACTCGTGGTGATTTTCAGCCGAGCGAAAAACTGGTAACTCAAGCGATTCAGTTGAGCCAATCCGTTCTGAACGTTTGGCAGAGCGACGTTTCGAACTCGGTGAATTACACGTTTGACTACGAGAACGATTGGGCATTCGCTTGCCCGATCGAAACAGAAGCCACGCCTGGTTGGGCCGTTTATGTTGCTGGTAGCAGTCAACCAAAACAAACCCCCGAAGCGATTCAAGAAGGCGAACTTGAAGGCGACATCAAGTTTTGTGAACTCGTCGGTTCGACACTTAAGAACTTACTCCGAGTCCAACAACTAGAACGCCAGCAAGCGAGCTTGCGAACTTTCTTTTCTCCGGTGGTCGTGGAGGCCTTGCGCGGCCGCGACCCGGAGACAGTTCTGCAACCTCGCCAATGTGAGGTTTCAGTTTTGTTCTGCGACTTGCGGGGTTTTAGCCGAACATCCGAACAAATGGCGGACGATCTTTTGGGTTTGCTTTCGCGAGTCAGTGAGTCACTGGGGGTGACCACCCGCGTGATTTTGGACACCGGTGGAGTGATCGGTGATTTCCACGGCGACGCGGTAATGGGCTTTTGGGGGTGGCCACTGGAAGACCATTCCTCCGTCGAAACCGCGCGGTCGGCAGTTTTGGCAGCGATTCAAATCCAAACCGAATTCTCGCTTTTGGCGAAGCAGCATTCTTTCGCCAGCGAATTTACGATGGGCATCGGCATCGCCACCGGAAATGCGGTCGCCGGAAAAATCGGGACTCAGGACCAAGTCAAAGTGACGGTGTTTGGACCGGTTGTAAACTTGGCAGCGCGATTGGAGGGCATGACGAAACAGCTGAAAGCATCCATCCTGATCGACGAAAACACCAAAATCTTGCTCGACAGCTCAAACGAACAACTAGACGGTCAAACCAATATTCCCCAACGTCGTATGGGAAACTTCCAGCCAGTTGGCATGACTAAACCCGTCCAGTTGTACCAAATCTTGGCCGACCACGAACAAAATTCGCAACATCAAACGGCTTACGACGAAGCACTCAGGTTATTTGAAAGCGGAAAAATCAAGCAAGCAATCGCTAAGCTAACGCTCATAAAAGCTATTGAAAGCGGTGATTCGGCTGATTCGGCCGTTCAATTCTTGCTCGAATTTTTAAAGCAAGTTCAACCTACAGCATCCAACGACGGTATCATTCGGATGTGGGCGAAATAGTAGCCTTCCCCTAAGTGCTGTAGTTTGACATTAATGTTTAGGACACTGCTGAGCTCGAATTGCTCGACCACTACTCAATGGGTTACAATAATAGGTCTTACTCACTCACCTCTCAAAGCCTTGAATGAAGTTGAATTCCTGGAAACATGGCGACAAACAAAAAAACTAAAAACAAACTAGCCGACAAACAGGCCAATGAGTTTGACTTTAAATCCAAAATCGAAGGACCGATTGCCGAACTTTCTCATTTAGAACGATCGCTGCTGATGGCAGAGATCTCGATGATGTCCTACTTGAACGTGGAGCAGTGCAACATCGCCGCAGGTCACATCGGATTCTCTCAGGGTAAGTTCTTTGACCGCAGTGGGTCACAGGCGTATTGGTTCCAAAGTGAGTACGATAGCGTGGTTGTTTTCCGAGGCACCGAAGCTGACGACTGGAACGACATTAAAGCGGACGCCAACGCGATTGCTGCTTTGGCAGAAACCGTCGGTAAAGTACACAGCGGCTTCAAAGGTGAAGTCGACGAAATCTGGCCGCTAATCGAAAAAGAGCTCGAAGCAAACACGAAACCACTCTGGTTTTGCGGCCACTCCTTAGGTGGCGCACTTGCGACGATCTGCGGCGGACGTTGTGTTTTGTCTTATATAAAAATGGAGCCTGCTGGCGTGTACACCTTCGGTAGCCCTCGAGTCGGCTGCCGGCGTTACGTCAACCACGTTCCGCTGTTGCACTATCGCTGGGTCAACAACAACGATATCGTCACCCGAGTCCCGCCAGTTCTGTTGGGTTATCGTCACTCGGGAACCGAACAGTATCTCGACCGACACGGTCGACTTCGCGATCTCAAAGGCTGGCGTAAAACTGGTGATAAACTAAAAGGCTTTTTCAAAGAGCTAATGAATTTCCGAATTGATCACCTCGGCGATCACGGAATTGTTGCCTACATCGACACCATCTTTAAACTCGTCCGCAACGA
>CAZKTR010000037.1:0-3688 GCA_964555525.1 uncultured Pirellulaceae bacterium | reverse complement strand
ACAGATCTACGTCGCAACGAAAACCAAAAATCCTCGGAGGATATTCAAGGTGGATTGCGGCAATATTCCCGGACCATCAAACTTAGGCATGCTAAATTAGGAGTAGCCAAAACTCTTAATCGCTAGCCCTACATCCGACTACTTCCCGTCTCGATGCCGCTACTTGTTCACTGCCCAAACAAATGCCAAATTCGCTTGCCGTCCAATCGGATGGGCAAGGTCGTTCGGTGCGTGGACTGTCAAACTCCCATCATCATTCCGGAACTCGATTCACCGTTATTACGAACTGGAAACTGGGTCGAATGCCGAGCCAGACGAGCGATCAAAAAGACTGATCGAAACAACAAAGCTCACAATGGTGCCAACCAAACTCCGAGCCTCCCGATTCAAGTCGAATCTGCATCCAATGGCCCTGCGACAACGAATGCTCACGACGCAGTTTTTCCTCTCACCCCACCACCGCAGAACGCAAGGCTTCTACGGGCAAAACCGTGGCGAATGGTCGAACCGCTGACGAGTGTTGATCCGGAAGCCTGCTTAACGTCGATCGATTTGGAGTTAGCATCAGCATCCGCTTGCCCTGCGCCAACGATGCCTTCCCAAGCCTTAGAAAGATCGGCTGCAAATTTGGAATTTGCCCCAGAGAAACCAAGCATTGACAATGCGGTGGCTGCTGGCTGGTTATCGATAATCCGCAGATTGTTTTGGTACGAAACCCCTGCCGAAGAAGAACCGCCACAATCGGCTTGATCGAACAGCAAGCTTTTGACTTTTGTGTTAAGAAAGAATCGTTACACTGTTGTTTGGCCAACGGTTGTGAGTTGACCAGTTTGTAGTACCGTTTTTAACCTAATAGCATGTAGCCATTCAGTTAAAGTGATGACGTACTCGCTCAATACCAACTAACCGATAATCTCTTTCTTCATCGCAGCTGGCCATTATGCCCAAACTCTTTCTAATCCCCACCGAGTTTGAGCTATGTAAGGTACAAACGATTTTGGCCGACAAGTACTCCCAGCAAGCCAACCAGTTTGAATTTCAACTTTGCGGTTTTGGCCCAATTGCTGCTGCCGCCACCACCATGCAGTTACTCTCCACCAAACCAACGAGTGTTGTTTTACTGGGCATTGCTGGAACCTATCAAGCCGAACGCTTTCCTGTCGGATCGGCGACCAAGTTCAACCATGTGATTTGCCATGGTGTCGGTGTGGGCAGCGGCACAAAGTTCACCCCCGCTTCGGAACTGGGCTGGCAACAAGGGCCAGCTATTGGTGACCGCGTTGCCTGCGCCAGTTCGGTCGCCGACGATCTTGGCTGTGACTTACTAACCGTTTGCAGTGCAGCGGATAGTCTCGCTGAAGCGGCAACTCGCCTAACAAAAAACCCAACCACAGTCGGTGAAGATATGGAAGCCTTTGGGGTAGCCATCGCCTGTCAAATGCTGGACATTGACTTCGAAGTAGTCCGTGGCTTTTCCAACATCGCCGGCGATCGCGACAAAACCAACTGGCGAATCGACCAAGCGTTATCGGCAGCAGTCGACCTGCTAGTCCAACGCTAAGCTCTCGAAATCAGAACTCGCCAACAACAATGCCAACAACTCCACCCGACAACGAAAAAATCATTTACCTGACCGCTGGGGCAGGGGGGATGTTTTGTGGAAGTTGTATGCACGACAACGCGTTGTCACGAGCACTATCTGAACACGGCTGGGATATTCAATTGGTGCCAACTTACACGCCCATTCGTACCGACGAGGAAAACGTCAGCATTGACCGCGTAATGTTCGGTGGCGTCAACGTCTATTTACAACAAAAGATCCCACTGCTTCGACACTTGCCCGCGTTCTTAGACCGGTTCCTCGATTCGCCTTGGCTGATTCGCAAAGTCACTTCCAAAGCGATGGAAACGAACGGCAAGATGCTCGGTAAACTGGCCCACTCCATGCTATTAGGCGAACAGGGCAATCAACGGAAAGAGGTCCGTCAGTTGTGTAAGTGGTTGCTGGCTATCAATCCCAAACTGGTGATCTTTTCAAACATCCTGATCGGCGGATGCATTGAGCATTTAAAACAAAAATCCAGCATCCCCGTGCTAGTGACATTGCAAGGTGATGATGTGTTTCTTGAAAGCCTTCAAGAGCCCTACAAAACCAGATGTATCGACCAAATAAAAAAGATTGCGGAACATGTCGACGGTTTTATTGTTCAGTCGAATTTCTTTCGCGACTACATGGCGGATTACTTTTCGATTCCGCTGGATAAGTTTTATGTAACGCCACTGGGAATCAACACGACCGATTTCAAAAACTTCCAACGTACCCATCAATCGCCCCAACACGGACAGCAACAAACCATTGGCTACTTGGCTCGACTGGCCCCCGAGAAAGGCTTACATCACTTAGTCGACGCATTTCTTGAACTCAAAACTCGCCCCAACACACAGCACATCCACTTAAAAATCGCCGGCTGGTTGGCTCCTGAGTATCAGACCTACGCCCAGCAACAGTTTGAGCGACTTAAAGCGGCAGGGCATAAAGACCACTTCGAATACCTCGGTGCCGTCGAACGAGAAGCCAAGCTGGAGTTTCTCAAAAACATCGACGTATTCTCAGTACCAACCCAGTTCAAAGAGCCCAAAGGGCTGTATGTCTTGGAAGCACTGGCCGCCGGTGTTCCGGTCGTGGTGCATCAACACGGAGCCTTCCCGGAGCTAGTCGGAGAATCAACGGGCGGTGTTCTAGTACCTCCCGAAAACCCAAAACTGTTAGCCGATGCGATCTTGCGTTTACTGGAAGATCACGAATTGCGCAATGAAATGGGAGTCGCCGGACAGCGTTACGTTTTCCAACAGCGAAACGCAACCAAGATGGCTGAAGTAACCTCGCAAGCAATCGAGGCCTTTTTTCAAAAACATCGGCCGACTCAGAATGTGAGTGAGTGAATGAGCACACTCCAGTCTCCAGCCTCCAAACCTCCAGCCTCAGTTACCTTCCGAAGCTCTCGCGTAGTTCACGAACTTGAGCACTCCAAAGTGGACGAAATACTTCATTCGCCACGCGAACGCAGGCAATGACTTTTCGGATTTCTCGTGACCGATCGTACTCAGCGGCTGAGTCTCTTTATTTTCGGTGATGATCGGTGGGCAAAGCGATTTGATTCGCAGATCCTGTTCCCAATAATGTTTAAGCTCTACATCGACAGGGCGGTAAAAATGATTCTTCTTGGAGACAAATTTCTCTGCACCGCTACGAGAAAAGATTTGTCCGGTGTTACAAATCGCCGTACTCGCGTTGAAGTACAACGAATAAGGCTTTCGCTGGTCGGTCATGAACGAGGTGAAGTATTTCTTTAAGCGTCGCTTTTTCCAGTTGTACAGTTTCACGATGTCCCAGTCGTCCAGCTCCATCAATGACCGGAGACAGGGCATCGGATCTTCTACGAACGCGAAGTCATCTTCCAGAATCATTCCGTGAGTTGCATCGCTGTCCAAGAAACTCCGCAACGCCTTCAAATGAGACATGTAGCAAGCGACCTCATTGACCGACAACGGTGTGTGATACGCCCAAGCATTCCGAGTAGCTTGCGGATAGTCCGCGATATCCAAATCAAGCCCATCGATCGCCTGGATGCGAGTAAAATCCATTCCGTAACGCTCGAACTCGAGCTTGGAATATTCAAGTCGATCC
>CAZKTR010000036.1:0-16367 GCA_964555525.1 uncultured Pirellulaceae bacterium | reverse complement strand
GCTGCTCGTCATCGGCGACTCGCTGTCGTGCTCGCTCGATTTCAGGCTCAAGCCTGCTCTCGAGAGCGCTTATCCGGCTTTGGTCAATATCGCCCCGCATCTGCAGGTAGGACTCAACAATGGCATTGCAAACTTTGGCGGCGGCCTCTGGATCTGGGTCCTCATAGGAAAGCCTCATAGCGACAGACGAACCGCCACCAGTAACACTCAGGTTTTGCCGCAGTTCCATCTCTGCATCCGCGGCCGAACATAAACTATCTGAACCCAAATCTCCTAGGTTTAACAAGACCGGCCCAAGTACAACACGGTTGAAGATAACCGCCTTTTCTGTGCGAGCGAGATCTCCCCTTACCTGCAACACGCCCTTATATGCAATGTAGTCCTGGTTGGCCTGAAGTAGAGAGTGCGCTCGGTACCGGGGCTCGAAAGTTTGAATTAAAAACACGATAACGATACTTGCCAGCACGAGACCAATGGGAACCATCCACATCCAGCACCGCCGAAAGGTTGCCCACAACAGCCATGGGTCAAACTTATTTTCGGTAGCCGGCTTTGGTCGGGCGACGCGTGCGCGTGATTTTGAACTCATTGTTGTAAACCTAACTGTCTAAGAAAGCGTCAAATAGAGAAAAGCTTGAAACGGGACACCGCATCATCAAGTGCCTTCAGCTGTTATCATGTCGCCGGCGGTTACCCGATGGATTGGACGATACAGATTTTGCCAAAACCATTTGACCAACCACAACATCCCAAAAGCGACTGGAATCATCGCTAGGCCCGAAAAATCATGAGCCCAATGTCGAACATCCTCGCCAGCAAACCACACATAAATCAAACCCATCACGGTAATCCGCAAAGCGTTTGCAAGCAAAGCGACTGGGACAAATGCCAACACAATAACAACACGGTCAATCCAGCTTCGATCTGCCATTACAGCCCAGAAATAAGCTGCTGCGGCCACGCCGATAAAGATTCTCAAGCCCGAGCAAGCCTCTTCAACCTCAAGCGGCTCATCAAGCAGCCAAATGACATGCCCCTCAGAAACTGCCGGCTGGCCTAACACCTGAAGAAAAACGGTGCTCAAGCTCGTCGCAACTCCCTGCAGCTTCCAACTCAATATCGACTCGGCCTGATACGGCAAAGGAAACATAAACAACAAGAAAAATACCGCTGGCAGTGACCAAACCATAGCATGCCAGCCTAGCAGAAACCAAATTGCCCCCGCAATTAAAGGCAGTATCGCCCAAGCGTCGAGAAACTCGGCATAGACAATCGATGCTGTCACTCGCATCGCGATTGACAACACCAACAGTGACAGGCCGGCATAGCTAGGCTTAATCGCAATGCCCCGAAACAACCCAATGCGATGCGACAAGATTGCCAATGCCAACGGAATCACCAAGTATCCATGGCTATAGTCAGGCTGCGAATTCCACGCGCCAACGATCCACTGCAACGTCGGCCAGAATGAATAAATCAAAACCAACAGAAACAACGAAGCGCCAATTGCAAACTGGGAACGCAACCAACCTTCATTTGGCTGAACCAGCAACGCTTGTGGTTTCGGCTTCGAAGCTGACCGACTAACACCCGACGGCTGTACGAGACGCTGAGGGCGTTTGCGATTTCGATTCTTTTTTTTCTTGAGCAAGTTAAAAATAGCCGAGGCAAGCCCAGCAGATAAAATAAAGTGTAAGGAAAGGTCATTAGGCTGCCTCTTGACATACCAAAAACCAGCGCGTACTCCGTCCCTCTGGGTGACACGATCCAACCGTCCACCTTAGGAAAAAAGAGAGGCTGCATGCTAATACGCCCGCAAACAAATGCAACATTTTCGTGGAAAACCTCACGTCTTAGCGGTATAAAAGCGCACGCAACGTCCGGATTTTCTTGCCCAAGACCTACATTCGGAATATCAACTACAAACCCCGAAACCAAGAGCAACTAATTGCCTCAAATCAATGGGCGATTTTTTCGATCATTTTCAACGCAAAAACGCAAAATTTATTCAAACTTGCCAAATTAAACGCTTTTTCAACACGTATAATTTAGCTTTCAGCTGACACCGGCTTAATCTTTATTAAGAGCAATTGCTTTGAGAAGCAAAGAAACTCATCTGCACGTTCAATCTTGGCAAGCGGTGGTTGCGGATGGAGATGCTCAGAAATCTATTTGTATTCAAACGCCGTTTGTGCTTGTGGGCAAGCACAAGGATTGCCAGATTCAAGTCGAGAAACATGGCGTCCCAGATTTTGCATACCTTGTCGTTTCTAACAAAAACAAGATTGAAGCTTGGCCACTGACCGCAGAGATGAAATTTTTGGCGTCCACCAGCGGAAAACTCTCAATCTCGTTTGAGTCAGTCACTGTATCGTTTACTGCTCAAAACAGTCTAGGAACTCCCCAAATATACGATTTGCCAAAAGTGTTGATCGCTTCTAGAAACGAGGAGTTCAACTGTGCCATGAAAAAGAGCATTCAAATTACTTCGAACAAGAGCGTTCTAATAATTGGCAATCGACGCCCTAGCAACTGCCGTATTCAAGGAGCTCAACTGGCAGCCTGTGACATTGCACTGGTCTACGATAAGTCTAGGGTTTGGATCATTGATTTGGTAGCTGAACGCTCAGCACCAAAACTCCCCAAACGAATCGACATGTTTCCGCTTGCGCCCGGTAAAGTCAATATAGGTGGACTTTCTATCTCTACTTCACTGCCGACCCCCGTTACAGGCCCCGCAGAAACTCTCGCCCAAACTGTCCGGCGACACTCAACCGATGAAATTGACCTTGCAGTGCGACTCTCAAAGCTGGGACAAAACAAGCCATTATCTTGGCGGTCGATTGGACTGACTGGGCTTGCGCTGGTCGCTTTATTCGCGTGTGTTTTCGCTTTATATCACGTAATAGCTGGCCTTTTGGGACAATGGTAGCGGAGAGGCTCAAAACTTGCCTAATCGTCAATGCCGCCGCAAAAGCTACAAGCCGTGAATAAAAGACACTTGCAGTCTCAGTAAAGTGAAATAGCGGCGACCAATATTCAGCAGAAACACGATAACGAATCAAGGTGGTGGCGCTGCTGTCACTCTCATAAATTCGATGGTGATTGGTCTTGCCTAACAGTTACAGGTACTTACTATTGCAAATCTCCTCCTCTTTTTCTCTTTTTCTGATTGTATGACATTCTACATTGTGCTTTTATTAGTCGTCTCTGCCCTCTTAATCACGTCATTTACTGTGTGTGTTTTGGCAATTCGAGCGCCAACCATCGATCCTTGTAATTGCGAACCGGGAGAGTGTTATCAAAAATCGATAGGTAAGCCGAACAACTGTCTACCAAGCAACTGTCGATACTCCGATTCTAAGCCCGTGTAACATTTCCGCTGAATCGCTGAATCTAACTCAGTAAATTGACAGGTGCGTACACGCGCCTTGATTTGTGCCCGTGCACTTAGACGATATTGCGGATGAAAAGCGGGTTCCTGCAGGCGGCGAACGGCGGCATCCAACAGCTCAAAACCCAGTACTGCATGTCAGTAACAGAATGCAGCGCTCACTTTTTCTCGTTTTTCCCGGCAAAAATCAAGCCGAACGCTATCGTATCCTCCACTAAATTGATGAGTGGTTTTAGCCCGCGAATTACTTTTCAAAAAAATGTCGATTTTTATTGCATCAACCACTCCAAATGACTATCCTGAGAGGCACTTTACACTTCCATAGTTAGAGACTTCGTTCTCGCCTCACTCACCTAGATCTTCTATGAACGTCGATTTATCAAAATTCAGGTTGGCTCTATCGTTGCTCACAGTTTACGCGTTGAGCGCTGTACCGCTACTTAACGGTGGAGTTATCCAGACTCAAACATTTAACAACCTGAGTCATGGTCAGATCGTTGACAATGAGTTTTCCAATGGAATCAATGGATTCACTGTCAGCGGTACCAACATTGGTGGTGGACCGGATCTGATTGTTGCCTTCGACACTTTTGCACAAAACACCGAGGATCCCGATCTTGAAGATCCATTCGATATTGGCAATGCGGCAACCAGCGATATTTTCCGTGACCTACAAGACCCGAATAACTCGGGGAGCAACATTAGTAGGTTCTTCGACGCGTTAATTATCCAAGAAAACGGCCAGGAAGACCCGGATAACAAAGGATTTATTAGCGCAAATCCCGACGATGAAGGGACTCGCCCAGCGGGAACGATTCAATTGGACTTTGAATCACCAATCTCGCGATTCGGTTTTGACCTGCTGGACGTTGAGAATGTGGGTGAGGAATTTAATCTTGTATTCTCCAGCGGCGAAGAAGTTCTTGCGAGAGTTCCCTTTGAAGAGTTTGTTACCGATGACACGAGTACGTCTGGGCTATTCTTCGATGAGACAATTGAGTTTGGTAACAATTCCGCCAACCGAATCGTTCCAATCACATCCGCAAGGCTGAGAGCATTTACTGGCGACAACTTGATTGAGAGTTTCGATCAAATTGCAATCAACCTTGGTGGCTCTGGGGCGGTCGACAACATCCTCTTCGAAAACTTTGTACCTGAGCCGACTTCAGCTGTGTCGTGGTTGATGATCTGCGCCGCCTTCGTGGGTTTTCGTCGGCGCCAGGACTCAACTAACTAGTTTCGCTCTGAAACGTTATTGGGGGTTTTTTGAGTTTCCCAGTGGTAGTAGTTCGTCATTCCCACAACATCAGCGATCTTGCTGTCGTTGTTAAGTAGTCTAGCGAATCGCTTCCGCACTGCATCGTCAAGCAGGCATGGCTTGAGCGATTCTGCGTCGATTGTGGAACCGAACACGCGTTCATGAATTCTTGGGTCAAGCTGGTCTAAATGCAAGTAAATGGCCACCGCAGGATTGTCATTGACGTACGGGCAATCGGTTTGGTCACCGATCCGCTGAAATCCAAAAGCTCTTTGATAGAGCCGAGCGTGCTTGGGGTGAACAGCAGCAACTAGTGTGTCGATGCGTCGTTCCCGTGCCACCTGACCCAACCAGCGAGTGAACTCGATAAAGACCGCTAGAAACCGAGAAACGCCACTGCGACGGTCAGCAAAACTGCCGATTTCGGCCATCACGAAGCCTTGCTCACGCAACTGTGCAATCTCGTTACCGTACATGGATTCCATTGGAAGCCCTAGATCGCTGTCTCCAAAAAGAGAAATCGTTGACACCACATCGTCACCGACCTCAGCAATCAACACATCACTGTGACCAGACAAGTGATAGGGCGTTAATCGTAGCCCGCTTGGACTGTCAGACGTTAGGCCTGCTTTGCAGTACGAACAATGGACCAATTCAAACGCCCGAATCAAATCACTTTCGGATCGAGCGATGTGAATAAAATAAGGTGAGACAGCCGGCTGACGTGTCTTCTGCAATCGAATTGGAGTTACTTTGGAGGTCATAAGTAATCGCTTGTTAGTAAAGTCTAAGCGGCAATAATGCTGTCCAAGCTTAGGTTTCACAGGCAATCCCCCCCAAAAAAGGTTTGTCTTTTTATTCTATTGCGGGTAGCCTCCGGTCGTTAAAGCGACCTTTTCTGATTGTAACAATTCCATGGATTGCCTAATTTCTGAATGAGTTTGGATTTGTTGCAGACCAACAGGCTGAGAGCGCGACAACTAACATTTCCCGTCTGGCATCCGAATAGATTTGTTGGAAGCCCAGAAGACTTTTGATTCCTGGCAGTCTTGATTCGATAACTCGGCCTGTCAACGATTCTGATAGGCCCCTCAAGGCTTTTGCCGCCTCATCCACTACGCAAGAATTCTCGCTAACACTTCATTGGGGCTACCGACTGAAAACCTGAGTTCGCATTCGCGTTAAACTCAGTAACTAATAACATTGGCCTAATCCAAGGGGCAAGAATATGGCGTTCACTTATTGGTCTCCTAACGACCGAAATAGCAACCACCAATGGATTAATGCTCAACACCTCGCACCTCGTCCGTCATTTCGTTAAGGACCGTTTTAAGACGCGTCGACCGGGCAGAATACTTGGTGATCGAATGGCAGCCCGTGGTTTGCTCCGTCATGTCTTCTATAAAAACGGGGTTTACCATTTCACACGTAGGTCGTCTGGCGATCTGCTCAAGCGTCACCGCCGGTTGCGTAGCGGTGGCTTTTGCAACCAGCATCGCAGCTCGAATCGCATTATCTTTTCGGTTGACAAACACAACCGTCTTAGCAGCGGTTGGATTTAAGGGCAACAACGCGACACTGATTGACGCATCAGCAGCTTTCAAGGCAGGTGTAACGAGAGCAACTTGGAATTTGCCAACTTTATCGCTCGCTGCTGGGGACGACAACTGAACCAAGCCACTGAGAATAACCTGGCTGCCCAGACTAAAACCAACCAATACGATTCGTCGATCCTGAAATTGATCTAAGAAGTTGGCAAACGTTGCCCCCAGCTCGACCGATCGATCGAGCTTAACATTATAATCCAACGTAGGCCGAATTTTCTCGCGCTCCGATCGCCAAGTGAAAATCACAAACCGTACCGGGCCCGACTGAGCTTCCCTATTAAACACGTTTTCATAAAATTGCAATCCGCGTGAGCGAGCGTATTCGTCATCCGTGCGATTTCCATGGACATAGACCACGCTTGATCGTTGCTGGTCCATAGCATGTGTGTCTGTTAGATCCGCCATACCTGCTGGCACCCACTGACCGTCAACCAGTCGCTGCAGGGTCAGTTCGCATTGAGCCTGTTGCCTTGCCGATACAAGCCAAATTTCATCTTGGGCTCGTACGTTGACCGAGCGAAAACCGACTCCCCTTCGTGTTCGGACCGTTTGTTTGTCGCGCACCACATTGGCAAGTGTACGTAGAGGCCTAGAAAGTAGTTTCTCAGGATTTTGAATTGGAACAGTCATTGCACCGCTGCTACTATTCGCCGGGACCGGTAGCATGTCGGTAGAGGAGATGGTTTGTGCAGCAACCGGACATTTAGACAAAAGTACAACTGCCACGACCGCCAGACAGATCACGGCATTAAACCCAGAGATACGCGCTGTTGAACTTACTGAAAAGAATTTCATTGAGTCTACGAATGCTGCGAAGTTTCTAATACTTATAACCTATTTGACAACAAGCGGAGAAACTCCCACCGCCCAATATAGCATCGGTAGTTCAAATCATAAACTTCGTCCGAATTGCCACAGCCCGTGAATCTAGAGCTTGCGTCAGTCTTTAAGCAATAGAACCGCCAAGAGCAATTCGTCGAACTGACAAAGGCCGCAAGGTCTACCAAATCCCCTTTAGGTGAATACGAAAAATTAAAACCTTTTGCTTGCGGGGGGGCCCCAGCGTTGTACGTTTCATCGGCTTGGCAAATGCAGTGCTTGCGAACGCCTTCACCAAATCATTTTTGTAGCTTGGATGGTTCAATATGAAATCCACACAACGTTTCTCACTCGCTTTTAGCTTTCTAGTCACCGTCCTAATGTTCGGGGGCTGTGCCTCTTCTGATTGTGGTTGCAATTCCGGCAATGGATTGTTCGGCACAAACATTCTGCAAAACCAACCCGTTCGAACAACCGTCCGGTCGTGGTTCCAAGGAGACAGTTGTGACACTTGCAACACACCCGCAGGGCAACTGACTCAACCAACTTGCGAAAATTGCATTGGTGGCGGCGTACAAGGTTTTAGCAACGGCCAACTTGGTGCTCCGCAGGTCCAACCACTCTACGGTGCCCCAACTGTAAACGGGGTACAGCCTGGTTTCTCTGGCCAATTCGCACCTCAACCGGGCCCAGCGGTAGGATCTACCAGTCGTAGTATCGACAACAATCTCGGTTCGGGAACTGTTGGTTCAGGAAACCTTGGTTCCGGAACGGTCGGATCTGGAAACTTTGGTTCGTTGGCCACCCCTCCGGCGCTATAAACATACACCTGAAACTTTTGTTTCAACCTTTGAAGTCGCAAGAATGCGAAACTCGTCGCTGGGTTTTATCCTGATCCCAGTGACGCTCCCCAAAAGGCGGTTTGTGATTAATAAATCACAAACCGTTTTTTTGTTTTACTTTTGTCCGGGATTCCCACCAGTAATTCGCAGTCGCCGCTCTCCCAGAGCATAAATCAGCGCGTTGAAGGCCGTCGTCCAGCGGTGCTTCTGTCTGCTGCCTCCTTCCAACAGATCCAATTTCGAGTGCCCTTTTTTTCCAACGGGATTTGCTACAAAGCTACCGTCGCTCAAACGCAAAAGATCAAAGTCATGCTGGCATTCGTCCATCATTCGGCGGAATAGCGGAGGATCAAGTTGCGCAATCGCCAGTACGCCCCAGGCCTTGCCCATCACCGTTGTCCCATGCCCCAGATACATTTGATTGGGATATAGCCGGTTCATGGCCCCCGTTACTTTTGCAGTGTACTCAGGGCGATTGCCATCAAGATACATGGCGACTCCAAGTGTTCCTGTACGCCCAAAGGCATCGCCCTCTGTTCTATTTTGGCCAAGCCGAGCAGCGTATCCCATCACGCCCACTGTGCAAGCCTTTTCGATGTAGTCCTTCGTTGCCTTGAGATTCTCCATATCCACGTCCACACCCGCTTCATCCAGCAGGCTAAATGCGACACAGGCATTGGCAACGTTGACTCCTAAGTGAACATAGCCGCCAGATTTAGTGGTGACTTTACCGTGAGAGAACCAGTACTTCGGCACTGGATCTCCCTTGAGCCCCTTACGCTTTAGATGAGCTGTGAGATGAGCGACAGTCTCAGCGTCAGCTTGATGAAACTGGCGGTGATAGATTTCTTGGTTGAGAAATTCAAGCGCTGGAAAAACCGTTTTATCATTCGTGGCAAGGTAGTATTCCGCCAGAAAAATGGCCGAGTAATTCAGTGACCACAATTCAAGCGTTCCATTTTTGTAATGGCCATCTTCTTTGACATGCTGCTTGAGAAAGTTAACCTCGAAATCTGCGATTTTCTTAATCGGCTTTTTGTAACGCTTCGGGTCACAACCGAGCATGGCAAGTCCGCCAACCGACGAAAGCACAAATACATCGCCTTGCCGATTATCTTTTAGCTCCCTTTCTAGTCGTCCATTGGATCGTTGATTTGCAACTAACCAATCACAAGCATCCTGCAAGATACGCTCGGATTTCTTGCATTTAGCAGGCCAGTTTTTGGCGTAGCTACCGATTTTCTTCAGTTTGATTGTGATTTTCTTTTTACGCTCTTCGCGTTCAATATTTAGGATTAGTTTTCCGGTATGACCTTCGGCATAGTCAATCGCCTTCGCAAGCTTCGCTGAAAAATCGTTCTTGAATCGCTTGCCATTGACTCCTGTAATCACATCGCCAATCTCAAGTTTTCCTTCGGCGAGCGAGTTTTCAAAAATGTATTCGACGGTCGCCGAGTTACTTTCACTTCGAGGCAATTTCGGCACTCGGTGATCGACTTTCACTCGCGCTCCGATCGGGCCGATGCTCAACAGCAAAGGTTCTTTGGTGTCTTTGTCTGCGGAGATAAGTTTCTGCGCAGTTGCGGACGAATTTAAAACGAACACAATTGCGATTGCAGCAAGTAAGCCATTCAAGGCGCCGAAATAAGTGTTTCGTGGTTTCATATCAGCTGAGATTTCAAATTAGCAGGACGGTGATTGTTGAACCGAACCTATTTTGGCTCAGACGAACCCGTGCGTCTACAACACCGATCCATAATGAGACCAAGAAAAGAAACCTCTTTTTAAGAATCGGCACTTAGACTTGAGATCTTGTCGCATCCCAACTCGCAGCCTTTGGTACACACGACGCACTACTGATTCGAAACCTTCGCCAGCAAATCAGCTGCAGTAGAAAACTCGATAGACGTTTCTACAACCGGCGTTTGATAGTTTCGGTTATGAAACATTGGCTCATCTGCCAAAAAATGCTCGAACTCAGTACCACGCAACGTCGCACTCACTTGCTTCCAATTGGTGATCACCTCCCACAACGGGCGTGGCACAGACTTGGAACTCCAAGGCGTCGGATTGAAGTCACAAGCGATCTCCAAAAAGTCACTCACTCGTTGCAGCACGTCTTGGTGTAATTCGCAACCAAGCTCAGGAAACATCTCCGAATAAGTAACCTGACAGAGGTAATCATAATTGCTAAAAAACGCGTCGATAATCCCGTCCTCTAATTGCAAACTCCTAAGGCGATGCAACAAGTACTCCATGTCGCCTTGTTCATTGGGCACGACCGCGTTCAAGTTTTCAGGTCTACCACCGCTTTCCCTATCGTGCCATTGCTGCCTGAGGCCAGCGATTTGATCCGACAACAAGACTTTTAAATAGTTATTACGCTGCAGACGAATCACAGGAATACGAGCCTCCTGAAACCAAATAAAAAGCGGTCGCTCGTGCAACTCAGCCCATCGAGCCGAAACGTGATGGGTGCTGTTGTACTTCAGATCGATAACGGTGATTTCTTTGTCGTGCATCCCATGCAACTCATGCACGAACTCTTTGAATATCGATAAATGATTATCGGGATCATCATACCGATCGCCACATTGATTTTTAGCAAACGAAATGAAGCTCTCTTTGCGCTGCAGATCAGCCTCCGCATAACTCAAGATTTCGAAGAAACAATGAACCTTAGGGTGCGACTCCAAAACTGATCGCAACGCATTGGTGCCGCTTCGTTGGCGGGAGAGCAGAATAACAAGTTTTTTGGACATCGCAGAGTGGCTATCTAAAGGAATTGACTAGTGCTGCAGTTCGAAACTTATCGATCCGACTACGCGACGTTAAGCATGCGTTCAATGTGAGGGCAGTGGATCAACTTCGACAGATCTGACTCTTTCGGAGTCTCCATCTCGTTAAACATCCTGTCAAGAATTGCGGCGTATTGGTTTGCCATGTCGCCTGCGACCAGCTTTTTATCGAACAGGGTCTGCCGAGCAGCCTTGCTTAATCGCTCGAACAATTCGGAATCGTTAGCGAGCTTCATCAAGTTGTTCACTATCGTATCGATGTCGCCCACAGGTGAAAGCATCGCGTTTTCTTCATGTGTCAAAATCTCGGTGATCCCACTTTTGATTTCAGTGACCAGAGGCACTAACCCAGCCGACAACGATTCGAGCAACGACAGCGGCAACCCCTCAAACTCCGATGTCAAAGCAAATACGTGAGCTTGCCGCAGCAAACCCGGAATCTGCGACGGCTGGGCTCGACCAAGAATCTTGACCATTCCGGAATTGATGTGCGGTTGCATTCGCCGCCGGAAGTCATCCATTTCGTCGCCGTCGCCGATAAACGAAAACTCAAACCGATTCGAATGCGCGGCCAACCTGTTGACGACATCAACAAAGTCCATGATTCGTTTTTGTTCTTGAACGATCCGGCCGGTATAAACCACCTTGAGCTTTTCCGATGCCTCCCGTTTGGGATCGATTACGTTCCCCGCATCTTCGATGCCGTAATGAATCACAGATGAGCGATCGGCGAAGGTCGGATTGAGTGACATTAAGTTGTCGTGAATATACTGGCTGACCGAAACGATCCCGTCCCAGTAGGGCCCCATGCGATAGCCATGAACGTAGTGTGCCGGGTCGTCACTATGCAGAACTCCAAGCGTTGCCACGCTGTTGGGCAAGTCCATCGAAACCGCGGAAGCTGCAAAGTCGTAGTTCGGCACAAACACGCAAGGTGCCATCATCTCCAAATGGCTCTTGAGCAAACGACGTAGCCGGCGCGGCGGCAACTCGGGGCGAGTAGTCAAAATCTTTGTTGGCACGTCGGGCAACAGCGATTTGTCCAACGTCATCGCATACGGTGTCGTAAATAAAATCGAGGCCTCGAAGTCTCGTTTGTTCAACTCGCGAACCAATGTCTCAATAAACGTATTCACACCACTGATTTGCCAAGTCGGCGTCGCAAACACGACTCGACGCCGATCTTTTGCACGCAAAAACGGCAAAATCGCCGCACCATTTTGATTGGTCTGCTTAGAGCCATCCAAACTATCTTGTACCAAAGCCAATTGAAGCTGATCGGACAACCGATAAACCAACCGGTCAACCGAATCAAGCTTTTCAGCTCGTCGTCGATTTTTACTGGCTGCCTCGCTGCGCATCGCCCCATCGGAAAACAACGAAGCGATATTCGCTGCCGCAGCTTGAGCATCACTCGATCGCAGTGGATCGTCTTCACCCAAGTGGACTTCTTTTTGTGGATCTCCAGTAAACCAAACGATCGGTGCTTTCGTTGCTAGAGCATCTGCGACAAAAGATCGTTTGCAACCCGGACGTTGAGTCAATAGCACCACGTCGGCTGAATTCAAACCTGCTGAAAATTGATCCATTGCGTCGGAGATCAGAAATCGATCCTGAACGTTTGAGTTTGTGAGGTCTTCCATCAAGACCTGCACAAACTCGAAGTCTCGTTCATCCAGTTTGCCAAACCACGCAAAACGATCCTCCGCGTTTCGGCTGGCCTTTAAATGAGCAATCGCGGTTGCAACGAACCGATCCAAACCCGAACGCAAATTGAAACCCCCAGCACCAATGATTAAACGTGCATCGGGATTCATCCCGAACGCCTGTTTAAGATCGATCTTCTCTTTAGCATCGTCGGCATCCAATGGTGGGCGGTTGGCGGATTCGAAATCAAATTCGGCGATTGTGACCCCGGCATGGCCGCTGTTTGCAATTTCACCACCGCTTTCGCAAGGCGGCAGCATGATCGTTTGTAACTTACTGCGATTTTCGCCAATCGCCTCAGCAAAACCGTCGGCCAAAAGCCCGGGAGCCAACAAATGAAATTTACTGGGAGTATTGACCAAGTGATCGAAAACTGCCCCGTGTTCGCAGGAAACGTAAACCGTACCGACTGCATTAATATGATCAACAATTTCAAACAACAGTTGATTACCGAACTCGAGGTAAGGGTGATCGGGATCGGTGTCTTGGGAAGCCGTCGGTCCTAGCGGAGAAAACTCGTCCGTCGCATCTGAATCTCGCCCAAACAAATGCACCACGTTCGCGTCGTAGCTCGACCCGTAACACAACGAAATTTTCTTTAACAAATAGGCATACTTAAAATCAGCTGACTCTGCCGCCAACACGATCGTTGGCTTATCTCGGTCAAGTCCCAGTAGACTTGCTAGAAAGCTAATATCTCGTTGAGTGTCACCGACAAATTGATGCGACGCCGGTCGTTGTTCACGTTGCATCACGCCCTGAATTAAGTTCAAAGCAACCGATTTTAGTCGTCCCTGTTTTTTTCCAAAGCGCAGGAAATGATAGAGCCCGTTGAAACCGGATGGTCCAACTTCCGGGTAACGTTCGATGTATTTGCGAGTGTCAAAGAAAACACTCGGTGAGGCCAAGTTGGTTGAGTTGTGCTGCTGAAAATGCTCAAGCGGTGTTACGCTCGGATCCAAGCCTTCAATTTGTTCAACATAGCTGAGCGAATCAAACAACGGATGCGTATCCAGCACCGGTTGGCCTTTCGCGTTGGCGAGATAGTGTTCTATCGGGTTGGCTGAATGATCCGACGCCAAATGTGTGTCTTGATAATAGCGAGTGGAAAACACCGGATTCGGATCTAGTCCCAACCGACAACCGTGATCGCAGTAGTGCTGATACGGATCTTGACCCGCGATCAACTCACGATGGTTCTCAACATAGAAGCTGGAATCAAAGATGACGGGCGGCTTATTTTTCTTTTTTCGAAAACGAAATTTCATTGCAAGGTAGACCTGAAAACTACAAACAATTCCCTCAAGACTACTTATAGATTGCTTCATTATTTGACAAAACCTGACTGCGAAAACGGCGACTTGTGCTAGCAAGAAAAAACAACGGTTTTTATCTGGGAAAACGCTGGCTTGCGTTTGGCCACTCACGTCAATCAGGGCATGTTTGAGAGAGTCTGGTAGGTAGGCAAGCTGAAGTACGACTATTAGCCGTTTTCAGCACCGAAATTAGGCCCTCAAGACCTCGTTCGACCGAACAAATCAAGCCCAAAAAAATAATCGCATTTTCTTGCAACAAATTCGATCGCGTCACGACTATCCCGCTGAGTCATCCAATGACCGACCAAAATCACGGCCAAATCGAGGGACAAACCCGAGGCCGAAAACCAATTCAGTTACTCATACTAGAAGGTAATCAAATGATGCGTTGCGTAAAATTCGGAACCGGTGGGCTGTTCGTATTCTTTCTCGGGGCATTTCTATTGTTCGGAACGGAATTAGCCAGCATGCTCAAAACCTCCGCTAGATCTATCCAAAGTTCTGCTCGCGAAAGCATTCCCGTCGAGTTCGAACTCCAACGAGCGAAAGAAAAGGTTCAGGAAATTCTCCCCGACTTGCAATCCCAAGTTCGAATGATCGCTGAAGAAGAAGTTGCGATTGCGGCATTGACCAAAGAAGTCCAACAAGACGAACAGCAAATTCTAAAACAAGAATCTACGCTGGCCGACCTTCGTGACTCCATGCGAACCACCCAAGTCTCATACACCATCAGCGGTCGAGACATGGATCGAAGCCAACTGACCGAGCACTTAAAAGTTCGCTTCGACCATTTCAAACAAGCCCAGCATTCTTTGGACTGTAAACAACGCCTGCTAGCCAAACGCAAAGATGGTCTCAATGCCGCACTCACCATGCTGGATCAAATGCGAACTCGGCAGTCAGAGCTAAAACTCAAAGTCGAATCCTTGGCCGCTCAACATCGACTCATCAAAGCCAGCCAAATCCAAAGCGGTACCTTAGCCGACGGCAGTGGGCTTTCCGAAGCCGACCAACTACTAAGCCAAATTGAAACTCGGCTTGCCGTCGCCGAACGGGTGATGGACTATCGTGAAGACCTTCACGAACTCCCGACCGAAAAAACCGTCGTCGCCGAAGCAGATGTATTGTCGGAATTTGATCAGTACTTTGCTCCGCCATCGTCGAAACTGGCTGATAGAATAGTGGCTACCGACTAGCCGCCTTTGGTTGTGGCTGCGGTCGCCAGAGTCTGTCGCTTTATTTGCCGTTTTGGCGCAGTTACCCAACCCGCGAATCCACCGTCTGGCGACGGTAGCTACATTGATTTTTTTCCGTCCCGATTTCCAAACCTTTCTTAATTTGAATCCACCTGTGTTTAATCTTGATTTAAAACGAGCAGAAATGGCGATCGACGGTGGGCGGTTGGACGAAGCATTTACGCTACTCCAACTCCCTGTAGCAACCAAGCACGCCAACGGTCAGCGATTAAGGGATCGATTAATAACAGAACTTCTCAACCGAGCTCAACTACACTTGGACCATGATCGCTTACAGGCGGCTCAGCTCGATACGGAAATGGCTAAGCAACTCGGCGGGCAACAAGTCGCCGTCGTGCAATTGTTGGAGCAGATAAAAAATAGGCAACGTTCACACGCAGGTCATGCTCGAAAGGCAGCTTCATCCGATAAAATTCGTCGTTTAGAAACGCTGATCGAATCCAATGATCACGAACGAACCATCAAGTGGTTGGTCACTCAATCAACTACATTTCAAGAGAACCTTGAAACCATTGCCCTTGTGGCCAAGCCAATCGCTGAATTGAAAATGCAATCAGCTGCGGACTTCAACTCCGGACGGCTGGATCGTTGCTCCGCAAAAATCAATTTACTGCTAAAAACGGGTGATAAATCCCAAGATATAATCGAACTGCACGAACAATTAGCACGTTGTCGTTCAATCGACCAAGCAGTCCAAGAAGCAAAATTTGAAGTCGCGTTGCGAACCATCCAAATTATCGAGCAGGTGTCGACCAAAACCGCTTGGGTAAAGCCAGCTTTAGCCGCGATCAAGCAGTGCCAGACCGGAATTGAGACACTCAAAGCGGGACCATTAGGTTTGCTGCCATCTCACTCGGCCGAATCACTTCAAGCCTCCGCCCTTGTCGCGGCACCCCAGCGATCACTGACAGAAAAACCAGTTCAAACGCCTATGAATTCATTTTCCGACTTGAGTTGCTCACAATCGTTGCTCCAAGTCGACCAACTGGGCGGAATCCTACTGCTACGCGGTAACTCATTTTCAATTGGCACTCCGCGAATCGCTAGTGATTCTACGGTTGTCCTACAAACCGATGGACTGACTTCCAAAATTCAAATCTCTCGTGACGGCGAGGACTACTTTGTTAGCAGCAACGACGGCATATTTTTAAACGACTACTTAGCCAAACGCCATATTCTGAATCACGGCGACATCATCACTGTCGGGGCTCGTGGGCGTTTGAAGTTTTTGCGTCCCGTAGCGGCCAGCAATTCCGCGGTTTTAATTGTCCAAGGTGCAAAACTTAAACGACGTGACATTCGCGGCATCGCTTTGGTCGATGAAGCCGTGATCTTTGGCGATTCCAACTGTCATTTTGCAGTACCCAATT
>CAZKTR010000035.1:0-16485 GCA_964555525.1 uncultured Pirellulaceae bacterium | reverse complement strand
TAGGCACGCCAAACGATTCGACGTTGTGGTGGTCAGTGATCTTTGGGGCGAACCTAGGTGGCAACTTGACGCCGATCGGTTCGGCTTCGACTTTGGTGGCGGTCACGATCATGCATAAACATAAGGTGCCAATGTCGTTCATGGGTTTCGTAAAAGCCGCCGTGCCTTACGCCGCCGTGCAGATCGTGTTGGCGGTGGTATATGTGGTTTATGTGCTGCCACATTTTTAGTTGGGCACCGGCTTCAGCCGAAAGTCGCCTTTCGCTCCGCGAAAGTAGCGCTCGTTCAATCTCAAATACACTCAATATTCGTCACAACAAATCCGCCTAGAACTCGTTCAAGTAAATTCGATTTGATTTCCTTGAACACTTTTTAGATAGGAAAAAAGTTGCACACTCGCTGGCTCGTTTAACATTTTCCTCTTCGGCCAAGTCTACTGAGTAACACTACTTTCGCGGAGCGAAAGGCGACGATGCCTGCCGGTTCGTCAGTAAACTTTATTCAACCGGAGTGAATTTGATCGATGACAAACTAGCGGCTTCGAAGTTTCCCTCGACGCAGGTCACGTCAATCTTGTACTGCCCCGGCTTTGGGAAATTGATCCAGCCGATTGGGAACGACTGGTAGTTGTGCGAAGAATTCTGTTGGTTTTGAATCTTCTCGCCACCCTGAACACTGACACCCCAAACCACTCGCCCTTTGCCTCGGTACTTCAAATCAACGTTGTACTCGCCAGCTTCGGCAACTTCGATCGTCCAAGTCGCTTTGCCGTCGGCGTTCCATTTGTCAAACTGAACAACACGCTTCCACTCACCAAACTTTTCCATCCAGCGTTTATCTTGCTTGTTGACTCCGTTGGCGGTGGCAAACGCCGCCGAGATTTCGGTGGAAAGCTCAGGATCGATACCAAAAGCGGCTTCCACTTTTGCTGACCCCGCCAAAGTGACCTCGATAACCGAAGCCAATTTTTCGGGGGCGCGGCCTGGCAGCTCAAAGACCGTCCATCCGTTGGCTTGGCTGTACGAAAGTGAAACCGGAGTTTCGGTTCCCATCAGTTGAACCGATTTGATTTCGGTTTGGAGGCCTGGCAAGTACAATTTGCCCGAGTTTGGCCAATCGAACACGGTCAAAAATAGTTTATCACCTTGAGTGGTAACATCACCCCAAGGCAGTGCGTGACCCCAAGGTGATGGGCCGGCGCCGTAAATAACTTGAGGGTATTTGGCAATCCACTTCCCAGCCCCGCGCAGCGACTTCGCAGCTCGCTCGGGAATCGAACCATCGCCACGAGGGCCGATGTTCAGCATGTATGTTCCGCCGCGGCCGACGCATGAGACCAAACGGTTCAAAATGTTTTTCGGCGACTTCCAGTACTGATCGTACCAAGCGTAGGCCCAAGAATCGTTGGTCGTGTCAACGCTCTCCCACAAGCCTTCGACGTTGGCGACAGGAACTTCCATGTCACCTAGCGTTTGGTAATCACCCAAGTCATGTCCGGCTCGACCTGACACGAGTGCGTTTGGTTGGTTTTTGCGCACGACGGCGACCAATTGTTCCACATATTCTTTGGGCATATTTCCTGGCGTGTCAAACCAAACGATCGAGATTGGACCGTACTGACTGGTGATCTCTTCAACTTGTGGCAAGCACTTCTTTTTGAAGTAGTCGTCGAAGGTTGCCGGTTCGCCGTTTTCGTCTGTGCCCGGACCACCATTGCCACCGGGAAAGGTCCAGTCTTGATTGTGAGAATAGTAAAAGCCGAATCCCAATCCGGCTTCAGCGCAAGCGGCCGCGAGATCCTTCATCGGGTCAGTCTTCCAAGGAGTCGCGTCGACGACGTTGAAATCACAAGACTTCGAATCGTACATCGCGAATCCATCGTGATGCTTGCTGGTGATCACGATGTTCTTCATGCCAGCGTCCTTGGCGAGCCGGACGATTTCTTTGGCGTTGAATTTGACTGGATTGAAAGTCTTGGCAAGACCCTTGTACTCTTCTTTGGGAATCCCAGCCATTCTTTTGTGCATGATCCACTCGCCGATACCGTAGTAGGTTTTTCCATCGACTTTGTTGGCGACCTGCGAGTACAACCCCCAGTGAATGAACATCGCGTAGTTGCCCACATCGAATAGTTCACCTCGTTTGGCTCCGTCTGCTCGAAGCTTCGTCGCTTGTTCGCCCCAAAGCGTGTCCATGTTTGATTCCTGTGCCATCGCGGATTGATTTGCGTTCAGTAACAAGAATAAAACTGCTACAAAACTCTTTAAAGCAAAGAAAGGGAGCCTGTGAAGGGTCATCGTATGGCCAATCGGTTGGATTGAGGGGTTAGTTTTAGCAACGACGGCATGATAGTAGACACCTGAGTGGATTGTTTTATTCGATTGACATGAAAACAAAAGCGAGCGCCCCCTTGAGCCCGCATAAGGGCAGCTTACTGCCTGTTAAGAGCGAGAAAAGAGCCTTCATAAATTTCTATCGCTAGACGACTTTTTCAGTCAAAATAGCCGAGGGCTTTTATGAGATGTCTCGTATAATCGAGACGAAATTTTTGGTTCTGATTGACTACACTTAGAACTGCTATCGATTTTAGTTGAACAACTTAGTTACTATCCAAGTTGTCCAACTGCGGTCTATCCGTAACTAACCGGTGCTTAGCACTAACATCCTTTCAATTTACTGAGATGTAACCAATGTCCACCTCGACCGAACGGCCGTCCGCCGCGAACTCCGCCAGCCAAACAGAACGCATTACCGGCTCCGAAGCCGTCGTGCGCAGCCTGCTTGCTGAGGGCGTGGACCTGCTGTTTGGTTATCCCGGCGGCGCGATTATGCCGGTCTACGACGAGCTATACAAATTCCAAGATCAATTGGATCACGTGTTGGTACGCCACGAACAAGGCGCCACGCACGCGGCGCAGGGATATGCTCGCGCCAGTGGACGAGTCGGAGTTGCGTTGGCGACTTCGGGGCCCGGCGCTACGAACTTGGTAACTGGCATCGCCGACGCGATGATCGATTCGACGCCGATGGTTTGCATTACCGGTCAAGTACCAAAACACATGCTCGGATCTGACGCATTTCAAGAGTGCGACGTGATCGGTGTTACGATTCCGGTTTCGAAGTGGAGCTACCAAATCACCGAAGCCGCTGAAATCCCAGAGGTATTCGCCAGAGCGTTTTACATCGCTAGGTCTGGCCGACCGGGACCAGTCCTGATTGACATTACGAAGAACGCTCAGTTTGAAGAATTTGATTTCTCGTACGAAAAATGCGAGGTAATTCAAAGCTACGTGCCGCGACCAAAATTACAAGCCGATCAAGTTCAAGCCGCCGCCGATTTAATCAACCAAGCGGAACGCCCAATGATCTTGTTCGGGCAAGGCGTAATCCTAGCCGAAGCCGAAGCAGAGTTTAAAGCATTCGTCGAAAAGACCGGCATTCCCGCCGCGTGGACCATCATGGGTTTATCGGCGATGGACACCGATCATCCGTTGAATGTCGGCATGTTGGGCATGCATGGAAACTACGGTCCCAACGTCATGACGAGTCAGTGCGATGTAATGATCGCGATCGGCATGCGATTTGATGATCGTGTCACCGGCAACTTGGAAGAATTTGGTAAGCAAGCGAAAGTGATTCACTTAGAAATCGATGCCGCCGAGATCGACAAGAACGTCAAAACCGAAGCTGCAGTACTCGCCGACTGCAAGGAATCACTCGCCGCATTGATGCCGTTGGTTGAAGCGCGAGAGTATCCGGAGTGGGTTGGCAGCTTTCGTGACGCGTACAAAAAAGAATTTGAAAAAGTCATTGAAGCCGAGACTCAACCCACTGAAGGCATGATGACGATGGGCGAGACCATCGCTCAGCTAAACAAAATCACTGGCGGCAATGCGATTATCGTAACTGACGTTGGCCAGCACCAAATGATTGCTTGCCGCTACGCTGAATTTAAACAAACTCGGTCGAGCATCACTTCGGGTGGCCTTGGCACGATGGGTTTTTGTTTGCCAGCGGCGATCGGTGCTAAAATGGGTGCCCCCGAACGTGACGTGATCGCGGTCGTCGGCGACGGTGGCTTTCAAATGACTTGCGAAGAACTGGGCGTGATCCTGCAGACCAAGATCAACGTTAAAATCCTGCTGCTCAACAACGAATTCCTCGGCATGGTTCGTCAATGGCAGCAGTTGTTCTTTGACAAACGTTACTCATCAACCGTGATGATTAATCCTGATTTCCAATTGTTGGGTCAAGCTTACGGAATCAAAACCAAGCTGATTGACGATCGGGCTGATTTGGTGAGTTCGCTAGAAGAAATGATGAACTACGACGGTTCTTACTTGCTGGAGGTTCGAGTTGGTAAGGAAAACAATGTGTTCCCAATGGTTCCCTCGGGGGCGGCAACATCGGACATTCGCCTGGAATAGTTCCATGACGTTTTCCGTTTGTTTCATTTGCCAACCTAAGAACAAGAATTAGAGCCAATCATGAATGAATTGATCACCATTGCTGTTTTCAGTGAAGACAAAGCCGGTTTGTTGCAACGCGTGACAGCCCCGTTTACTCGTCGCAAAATCAATATCGAAAGTTTGACCGTTTCCGAAAGCGAAGTCAAAGGAATCCATCGGTATACGATTATCGTATTGGTGACGGAAGAGCTCGCCGCCAAAGTCACTGCAGCACTCGAAAAGCAAGTCGATGTGCAAAAAGCGTTTTGGTACAGAGACAACCAAATCATCAACCGTGAAATCGCCATGTACAAAATGCCTGCTGGCACGGTTGACCCCGGCAGTAAGGCGTTGGCCGTGATTGAAAAGCACAACGCTCAAGTGATTGTCACCGAGAAAGAATTTTCAGTCGTTCAGTTGACCGGTCGCCGGCCCGAGACGACCGCGTTGTACGAAGCGCTAGAGCCTTTGGGCATGCTCGAGTTCAGTCGTAGCGGGATGATTGCAATCTCCAAGCGGATGAAATGCCTGCATGAGTATCTAGAAGAAGTCGGCGATGCGGCCGCTCATTAGGGTCTGCCACAAGACTTAAACCGAGTTCGCTTAAGCGAGATTACTGCTCGACCAATGCCTTGAGCTCGACGAGGCTTTTTTGGTACGCGTGCCCCATCTGGCCTGGGAACAGCGGCGCAAGTAAACCATACGGCGGCGTGCTGGGAAGTTCGCCAGTGCTGTGCCAAATCACGACGGTTTTGTTTTCACCAGCTGGTTCGAGCGTGAACGTACTGGTCGCCTCGGGAAAGTTAACAAATGTGTTTTTGTAAGTTAGCGATTTATTCGGCGTCGATTCTGTAATCCAAAGTTCACCTTCACCTCGATCTTCGGTCCATGTCTGAGCCGCGCCGACGCCTTCCTCGGTGCCGTTATATTTGATGACTAGGTTCGGGATCTTTTCTACATTGAATTGATGTGACCATTGCGGCCACTTTTTAAGTGAATTCAAGTACGGAAAAATCTCAGCCGCCGGCCGATCAATTTCGACCGTTTGCTGAAAGTCGTAGCTCCTTGGAAGCATTCGTTCGACCAACAGCAACACGCCGATGATTGCAGCAATCAGCAACAACAATCTTAAAAAATACTTGGCCATGTCTGCTTAGGTCTTATCTGGTTTAGGGACGATGTTTGCTGAGGCAATACTACTCTTCTGTCAGCCGAAAGTGTAAGCCACGACTCGATTTCGGCCAACCACGAGCATACATTCTTTCGTCTCAGCAAGTTTGGCCGAACAGTTCCTTCCCCCGACCACTTGGGACTGCACTAGGCACGACATTCTTGGTAAACTGGAACTTTTCAAATCGAACCGCAGCAGGCAATCGACCGCCTTTGCGCCCTCAGACGTTACTCAGAAACGACCATGGCCTCAAAACCTCCAACGCTAAAAAAAGCCTCTCCGAAAATCGCGAGTTTATTGGGCCGAGTACGGCGGCGAATTCGTTCATTAGTATTTGGCGAAGGCATTGCGGCATCGATCGCGGTATTGATCGCGGCGTTTTGGATTGCCTTTGTTTTTGATTATTTACCGGTGCGTTTCGGCTATTCCGAAGCCTCCGTCTGGATGCGAATTGGATTGCTGGTACTGTCGGCAGCTGCCGTGTTGTGGGTGTTTTATCGCCTGATTCTGAGACGACTTTTCGTTCGCATGCGAGACACCAGCATGGCGATGTTGGTCGAGCAAAAGTACCAGAGCTTCAATGATAGCTTGCTTGCCACCGTCAGTGATATCGTTGGTCGTCGAAAAGACTTTAAGAACAAATCAAAAAAAGCCAGTCCTGACGATGCCTCGACAGGTACGTTAACTCAGACCATGGTCGCTGCGACACAGCAGCAAGCAGAAGCACACGTTGATGAAGTTGAAGTAGACCGAGTCGTCAATGGGGCAAGTTTTCGCAAAGCGGCTTGGCTGGCTGGTGGATTGCTTTGTTCGGCGTTGGTGTTGTTTGTTGCCAAACCGAGTGTCGCAAAGTTGGCGTTCAAACGACTGTACCTTTTAGAAAACGAAAAGTGGCCTCGTCAAACGGACATTCAATTTGGTGGCATCCGCATTGCCCGTGATGTAGTGATCGAATCGATTCCCGAATTCAATACCGTTCTAAAACCAGTCGATGGTGTCGTGACGGTCGCCAAAGGCAGTACGCTGTCCATGGCCGTGACGGCTCAGCAGTTCGAAGCCACTGAACGGGGTGAGCGAGAGTTGCAGATCCCAGAAACCTGTTGGCTAAACTATCAAGTCGTTGGTGGAAGCGGCGGCAGTCAACCTTTCAAACGCATTGGAACGCCTCGTGATCAGCAACAAAATTACCAATTAACCGGCGGTCCGTTAGAAAACGTGATCACGGATGTGACCTTTGATGTTTCCGGTGGAGACGATCGACTTTCGGGGCTCAAGATCCAAGTCGTCGACGAACCGGTCCCGGTGAAGACAACATTGCATTACACATACCCCGACTACATGTTGGACGAACAGGCCAAAGCGTTTGTGGTGCCGTCGGAAGTATGGAGCGGTCGCGCCGAATACCCTTTTGGCACGAAAGTGACTTTGGAAATTCAAGCCAAAGATCCGCTCTCGAAGGTCTATGTGCGGCGATTGAACAATGATTCGGCGGGCGAGACGCCTGACGGCGAATCCGCTTATTCAGCGATGGAAACGATCACTTGCGATAGTGACACCTTTGAATACGAAATTCCTTATTTGAGGCAGCGGGCGGCATTGGAGTTTTTCTTGTGCGATTCGCACGGGGTCGTTAACGAACAAGCCCATGTAGTAGCGATCGATGTATCGCTGGACCAAGCTCCAGAAATTCAATGTCGTTTGTCAGGAATTGGAACCGCCGTCACCCCCGATGTGCAAATTCCGATCGAGATCACTGTTGATGACGATCATGGTGTGGACAAGGTTTGGGTGGAACTCGAGATCGGTGCCGGCGAGCCGACGCAAGGTTTCGTCGACTGGCAAAGCGGTCCCTTTCAAAAGAAACTCGACTTTCGAGAACTTCGTGGTACCGTCGGCGAGGCTTATCGGTTGCCGACCGATGGCAATGCGACGCTGGCGGTGACCGTGATGGCCAATGACCGGTTTGATTTGGAAGATCAACCGAACGTGGGAGAAAGCGATCGTTATGAACTGGAAGTCGTCTCGCCAGAGGAATTGTTGCGAATTTTAGAACAAGCCGAAGTTGGGCAGCGGCGACGGCTGGAACAGATCGTTCGTGAAGTCAAAGAACAAAAAGATTACTTGGTGCGAACCAAATCGAGAGCAGCGACGAAAGCCGACGATTCAGCCGAACCGGGGGACGAACCGGGAGACAGTGAACCAGATGACGATCAAGCAGACGCCAGTGGTGCTCCGGAGCGACATGAACTCCGCCGCTTATTTGCTCAACGAGCCCAACTACAAAACAATAAGTCGCTGCAAGAAGTGCTTGGTTGTGTTTCCGCTTTTGAAAATTTGCGTCTGCAACTGATCAACAACCGCGTCAACGCTGATGCGAGACAAGATCGTTTCGAAGGTGGTGTGATTGCTCCGTTGAATAAAACCGCAAACGAGACGATGACGGAATTAGCCCAGCAACTGGAGCAGCTGGAGAGCCGACTGCGAGTGGTTGAGTTGTTAATGGCCAGCAAGAATGGACGGGCAGAGCCAGCAGTGATCGAGCGGGTACAGGCTTTAGCCGATCAAACGGCAGTTGATTCGATCGTAATGACCGATCAGGTGTTAGTTGAATTGAACGAAGTGTTGAACTTGTTGATCAAGCACGAGACTCAGAATGAGCTGTTGGACATCGTGCGACAGATGATCGAAAAACAAGAAGAACTCAAAGAGCGGACCAAAAAGGAACGCCAAAAGAAAGCGTTTGAAGGGCTACTGGATTAAGCGAGCTTAGTCGTAGTGACAGTCAAGGAGTATTCGAAGTGTCTAGTTTAGTTAGGTGACTTCCCTTGGTCGTCCAACGGAATACAAGCTCGACGCGCAAGCGAGTGCATCACAATACCGTTAAAATGCACTCGCTTGCGCGTCGAGCTTGTATTCTTGATAAATTGATTCGCCGTGCAGCAAGACAGCAAGCAGTAATTTACAAATCACCTACGCGCTTGATTGTACAATTATGATAGATTGTTAAACTGCTACCACACAAAAACCCTCTCTTCGTTTAGCCCTTTCAGACCACCAAGGCAGTTGTCCATGTCAACTTTTGAGCAATCTCGCACCTGCAGTGACTGCGATTCCGAAGAGACACGAAAACTCGAAAAGCTTCAGGCGGCGTTTGTGCAGCACACTAATTGGGATCAACCCTGTGGTGGATGCGGCGGAACTCAGTTTTCTACCATTTCACTGCCAATGCCTAACCTCGATCAAGAGATCATGGAGGCTTGGATTGCAGACGAGAATCTGAATTTGATGGACCAGGACGAAGATATTATCTTGGCCTCGAAAGAAAACCTTGAGCTGTTGAAGGCCTACGTCGTTCGCGACGATGCATTTTCGGATAAACGACAGATGTTGCTGTCAGCGTTGTGCGTATTGGTTTATGAGTCGGACGAAACCGAAGATGCTCAAACGCTTGAAGACGCGATCACATTTTTGAAAAACAATCGGCACCTGTTTGAAGAGATTGGGGATGGGGCAATTTTTGGTTACGTCAAAAAGGTTGTCTATCCACAAATCGGTTTGAACGTACCCGACGAAACAACCTAGGCTAGCTGCAGTGAACACTCCAGCATTCAACCCCGAACACGTTCCCAAGGCCGTAGTGGCTCGGCTCAGTTTATACTTGCGCGAGCTACAACAGTTACTCAACGATGACAAGCATACGGTTAGCTCGCAGGTTTTGGGGACTCGACTCGGGGTTACCGGTGCTCAAGTTCGCAAGGACTTTACGTACTTCGGACAGTTTGGATACCCCGGCGTCGGCTATCGCTGCGACGAGCTGGTTGCGGAAATCAAACGGATTCTGGGCACCGATCAAACTTGGCCCGTGGCACTGATTGGCTGCGGTAATCTCGGCCAAGCGTTGCTCGGCTACCGTGGCTTTCAAAAGCAGGGTTTCAATGTGGTCGCTGCTTTTGATATCTCGCCGAATTTAATCGGTACGCAAATCGCGGGCCTGAAGGTTCAAGACATTCAGACACTGCCAGAATGGACGGCCAAAGAAAAAATCTCGCTGGTGATTTTGGCAGTACCTGCTGACGCGGCTAATCAGGCAGTGGAAGTGATTCTGCGATCAGGCGTGACTGGAATTCTAAATTTCGCACCGGTGATGCTGAAGTTGCCAAAACGTATACAAGTCGTTGGAGTCGATCTTGCGATTGAATTAGAACAACTTGCTTTTGGTGTAGCGAAGTTGAAGTAGTGTTTTGTCACTGCTTGAGCCGAAAGGCGACAATGTAGGTGGCGACAGTTGCTTCTAGCCTGTCTTACGCGCTCGCGGAGCGGCCACACTTTTTATTGTGGCGGCAGGTCGGAATTTACAACCGCGAAATACACTAAAAAAACGAAAGACAGTGGCGAGGTTTAAAAATCTCGGATCTGATTTTTGGTTGTTTGGTATTCGTATATTTTGTTTCTTTCGCGGTTGTAAAAAGTTACAAAGAGTTACCGTGCTGGCTAGCTTGTTTCGTGTCACATAACGTTTTGCCTTGGCCGGCGCGGAAGACCGGCTGGAAGCACCGTCGCCACCTCCTCCGGCCTTCAGCCGGAGGAGGTGTTTGACTTTTGGTTGCCCCCAAGCCCATAATTGGGAATGGCAAAAAAACGGCTCTTCCAATTTTCCCTGCGCACCATGCTGGTCCTGTTCCTAGTGGCTGGTATTTGTGGTGGTGTATGGAACCAGTTGATAGCACCCGTTCGGCAACAGTGGGCTGCGATTGAACCGATCTTAGACTCGGGAGGGCGAATAGAAACCAAGCCTTCCAATGTCCCGGAATGGTTGGAATTCCTTTTGGAAGAAGGCAAAACAAAGGATATTGAAGCGGTCTATTTACGTTGGCCAGACCACTTACAGCCGGTCACCGACGAAACGATCGAAGCTCTTAAACGGCTACCGCATCTCAAAACCTTGGAGATTCCGCGGGTGAGACTCAAGCCGAAGCATATCGAGGTCATTGCCAAGCTGACTCAGCTAGAGCATCTAAACATGTCGGGGAACCGAAGATTGGCTAGAGCAGATCTTACCGCGATGACTGGCTTGAAGAACTTGAAGACGTTGGATATTCGCGAATGTGGAGACCAAGACTGGCGAACCTTATTGGCGTTTCGCGAAAACGATCAAGTCACCATTGGGCATTCTTTCACGCGTCCAACGATGACTTCGATCACTTCAGCGGACATCGATGACCGCATGTCAATCAAACAACTTCTACATCCCGAGGAGATCTGTCATCCAAAAATGAAAGGGGCCTCGGCCGCGACCCTGAAGAAAGTTCGCGAGTTTGTCCCAGAAGAAAAAACGGTATCAGTCGATCTAACAGAGAACCTTGATCTGGCTTTTTTAAAAGAGTTTCGCAGGCTAAATCAGGAAAACCCTTTCAAGTTAAATCTGTATCTAGCTAACACGAACGCGATACCGGTTGCAACGCAAACGCAACGGTTGAGCAGCGCAATCCGTTTAGTATGGCAAGAGTTTGGAAGCCTTGCTGATGAGCTCGTAATAGAAACTGACAACCGTTTTCTAGCTAATTCCGAAAGTCGCTCAGATCGTGAATACCCTCGACTTCCTGAATCCAATCATTTCATCCTCCGATCAACGGGGGCAACCGAGGCTTTCGAAATCGATATCTTCTTCAATGAAGATTACGACCTTGCTTCGGGCCTCAAAGGAAAACTACCCGATCTACTCAATGTAAAGTCGTTTACTTTTAGCCGCTTTAGTGGCAAGCAAATATCTGGCTATGAACCATTGCTTTACAAAATCCCAAACGTTACCGAAGTCACCGCGCGAAGACCGGGAGCTCATCAACAAGAATTTTGGCGGCCACTTTCGCAAATGCAACATGTTCGAAAATTCTCGATCCAAGCCCCAAGAATAGCGGGAGTCCTTAAGTCTTTTCCTAAGAACTTTCCGAATGGCTTCAAACTCCAAAACACATTGACTCACTTTTCAATGCAAAATCTCTATCCTGAAGAAGCGGTGCCCGAAGAGCTCGCCGAAGTCTTTCCGAATCTCAAGTTGTTCAAATACACGGCACTAAAAAACACCGAAAACCTGAGCAAGGACTTTCCTTTTCCCAAGCTCGAGTCATTTAAGTACCTCAACGGGAAACAGTCCATAATGAATAAGTAAATGGCCAGTATGAGCCTTGCAACAGGGCGATTTCCAATCTTTGCCAATGGGATTCTTTTTACCACGAAGCACACGAAAATTATGCGCGCGGGATTTTCGCTCCACTTAATTTAGCCATTGAACAAGCTGGTCAATTATCACGTCAACAGGTTGATCAATATCGACCGCGATTCCGCCTTTAGGTTTTTCTAGGATGTCGAACTGAGACTGTAACAATTCGACTGGCATGAAGTGCTCACGAGCCGCCATTCGAGACTGAATTAAATCAAAGGATCCGTCGAGCAACACCCATTCACATTGGGATTCGATCGAATCGGCCAGCTGGTCGCGGTAGGTTTGTTTCAATGCAGAACAAGCCACAACTAAATTGCGCTCCTGAAGTTGTGTGACGACAAAGCGGTTCAACGCCGCCAGCCAAGGGGCTCGATCGTCGTCGGTCAGCGGAGTTCCCGCCGCCATTTTTTCCCGGTTGGCAACCGGGTGGAAATCATCCGCGTCAGCAAAGGTTGCCTGCCACTGATCGGCCAACCGCTGGCCGATCGTTGATTTCCCGCAACCCGAAACCCCGGTCACAAATACGACTCGATTAACATTGGTTTGATTCATGGTCAAATTAACGCCAATCCAAACCGATATCGAAATTGAGCGCACTATGAGTTAACGCGCCGATACTGATTCGGTCGACGCCCGTCGCGGCGATCCCATTAATCGTGTCGATATTCACTCCGCCCGAAGCCTCAAGCAAAACCTTGGGAGCACGTTTGTTTCGCATGTCGACCGCCTCGCTGAGCTGTTCGCAAGTCATGTTGTCCAGCAAAATAATATCGCATTCGGTATCCAACGCGATCGCCAACTGATCCAACGTATCAACTTCCAACTGCAAGATCGTTTGCTTACCATTGGGTAACTTGTCAGCTCGATCATTAATCCACTGCCGAGCGATCGCGATCGATTCGGGGATCGTGTTTTTTACATCCGATACTTGCGACCGAAAGAATGCCAAGTGATTGTCTTTGATCATGATCGCATCGTACAAACCCATTCGGTGGTTGGTTCCACCTCCACAAGCGACCGCGTATTTTTCTAGTCGACGCCAACCGGGGGTTGTTTTGCGGGTGTCCAAAACAGCGGTCGACGGCGATGCGGCCTGTTCGACGAATTGTTGGGTGAGCGTGCTGATACCCGACAGGCGGCACATAAAATTCAAACAAGTCCGTTCCATCGTCAAAATATCGTGAGCCGAACCGGACATCACGGCGATGGTTTGCTGAGGTTCAACGATTTGACCGTCGGCTACATCGACTTGCAATTCGATGTTGGGGGCAAACTTTGCTAACGCCAATTTCGCGACTTCAACACCGCAGACGACTCCCGCATCACGAGCAACAAAGGCGGCTTTCGCAGCGGCAGCTTTCGGGACGACGGCGTCCGTGGTGCAGTCAACGCCCTGGTCCATGTCCGCCGCGCCAACGTCTTCAACCAACGCCAGTTCAATTAACTTTAACGCGTCAGCTTGGGTTTGTTCAGGGAACTCGACGGCGGTGGCTTGCGTGGCCAAGTATTCAGAAATTTTAGCGTGGATCTGATCTCGCACTTTACGGAAAAACTCAAACTGCTCTTCCTCTGTGCCAGTCGCGTCAGCAGGGTCTTCGAAAGGCCAATGAAGCGTTTGTTTCGCGTGCGGCAACGCAGGACAGTCGTCGGCTGCGTTATCACAAACGGTTACCGCCAAATCGATTGGCTGGTCAACAAATTGATCGACGTGTTTCGAGATCAACCCCTCCGTCGAAAGATCGAGTTCCTCGATTGCTTTGAGAGCCAGAGGGTGGACGTAGCCAGAAGGTTTTGAACCAGCAGAAGCAGATTGCCATTTGCCACGACCGAGTTTTTTCCAAATTACTTCTGCCATTTGTGATCGGCAGGAGTTTCCAGTACACAAAATTAAAACGGAGGGCATATTTTTGGCGTTCTTGAAGGAAGCGAAAGCTAATGAAAATCTGTGCTCCGTTACTGGCAGATACCGGAGGGAAGGCCACCAACGGATTGGCTGAGCTTGATTTCAGTCAAAAAACCAACAGCTAATGGCAGACTTTTACTATAAGGATTTGACCGTATTGGACAACGCGGCGAACCAGCGATTTTGATTTTTTGACGTCTAGCAATCGTAGCCTCCTACAAAAGAATGCCTGACAGTGCTACGATCTTGGGCTGTGTAGAGGAGTGTTGTTGATTACGCCTTTGTCTAGCTCATTGGCTTCTTAATCAAAAGCATCGCCCCCTTGATATTTTTTCGTGGTCCAAGATCAGCATTCATGCGATCCCTAATTGGAGTTGTCCCGCAATGAGTAAAGCCAAGCTTGAGTACATCTGGCTAGACGGTTACCAACCGACACAAAGCCTTCGCAGCAAAACAAAAATTATCGCCGACTTTAGCGGCGAACTGGCAGACTGCCCTGAGTGGTGCTTCGATGGAAGCTCGACCGAACAGGCTGAAGGCGGATCTTCGGATTGCTTGCTGAAGCCAGTCGCTATCTTCCCTGATCCCGGTCGGATCGAAGGTTACTTAGTGATGTGTGAAGTCCTGAACCCGGACGGTTCTCCTCACGAAACCAACGGTCGTGCGACAATCGATGATGATGACAATGATTTTTGGTTCGGCTTCGAGCAAGAGTACTTCTTGTGGGATCCAGAAACTAATCTTCCACCAGGATTTCCATCAGCAGGTTACCCTGCCCCACAAGGCCCATACTACTGTAGCGTTGGCGCCAAGAACGCTTACTGCCGTGACTTGGTAGAAGAGCACTTGGACATGTGCTTGGCGGCTGGTTTGAACGTTGAAGGTATCAACGCTGAAGTCGCTGCGGGTCAATGGGAATTCCAGATCTTCAGCAAGGGTGCAAAAGCTGCTGGTGATCAGATTTGGGTTGCTCGTTACCTGCTTGAGCGCTGTGGCGAAAGCTACGGCTTGGCGATTGAGTACCATCCAAAGCCACTGGGTGACACCGACTGGAACGGTTCTGGTATGCACGCAAACTTCTCCAACGAAACGTTGCGTACTTGTGGCGACCAAGCGACTTACGAAAAGATCTGTGAAGCGTTCCGTCCTCGCGTGAAAGAGCATATCGCAGTTTACGGTGCTGACAACGATCAGCGTTTGACTGGTAAGCACGAGACTCAGCGTATCGATCAGTTCAGCTTCGGTGTTTCTGACCGCGGTGCTTCGATCCGTATCCCAGTCGGCACTGTCACCAATGGCTGGAAGGGCTGGTTGGAAGATCGTCGTCCTGCATCCAATGCCGATCCATACAAAGTTGCTTCGGAAATCATCAAGACTGTCAAAAACGTTTAGTAACGACAGCCTTGGGTGAACGAATTTGCTTTGCACGTAGCAAAGTATGCCGAACGATTTGAAAATCAAAAGTGCCGCTTGAGCTCAATTGCTCAGGCGGCATTTTTTATGGTACTACGGTGGGTAAACTCAAGCGACGCGGACACCAGTCACGACTGAATATTACCCCAGCGGGGTTTACGTTATTAGCTTGGGTGAAGGCAAACAGAAAATTGAGCCACCGGGCGATAGCCCACGGTTTTCACCACGAAAAGTTGAAAACGTGGGCTATCGCCTAATGGTACTCACTTTACCAAGAACCCTCCTTTAGCAACCTGTTTGGAAACGACTCGGAGAGTCGTTTTACGTAGCTCGACTCTCCGAGTCGTGCCCGTGACGTGAGCCACGTCATAAACAAGAATTGATCTAAAGTGAGTGCCATTGGGCTATCGCCCGGCGGCTCAACCACATTAAATTTCATTCAAATGCAATAGAAGCCGACGCCTCGTTCATGCTAAGATTAAACTTTATCAAATCAATATCTCCCCATGCGGAAATCCCCACGTGAGCAAAATTAGCGTGATCATCGCTGCCGCCGGCAATAGCACTCGATTTAACGCCAGCGAAAAGAAAACCTTCACGATACTCGCCGGAACTCCCGTCTGGGTGCACTCGGCGCAGATTTTCGCCAGCCACCAGCAAGTCCAACAAATCATCGTAGCGATTTCACCCGACGATGAATCCTACTTTACCGAACGTTTTGAATCCGAGATCAAACGCTTCAATGCCAAAGTCGTTTTAGGTGGTGCTCAACGAAGTGACTCGGTCGCAAATGCTTTGGCGGCGGTCAACTCCGATAGCGATTTGATCGCCATCCACGATGGGGCTCGACCTTGCATCGACTTGGCATTGTTTCAAGGCGTCATCGACGCAGCGGAAACACACGGTGCCGCGATCCCTGCCGTGCCAGTCAGCAGCACCATCAAACGCAGCGACAACGATCAATTGGTTGCCGAAACCGTTGACCGCACCGATTTGCACCTAGCCCAAACTCCGCAGGTCTTCGCGTCTCAGGTCATTTGCAACGCGTATGAAAAACGAGGATCCTTGCAGCCGACCGATGAGGCTCAATTGCTAGAAACGTTAGGTATCTCCGTCGCCATCGCACCGGGGTCTCGTTTTAATATCAAGATCACTCAGCCCGAAGACCTGCGCTTTGCAGAAGCTTGCTTGGCCGCGACCCAAGCAATTCAATTCGACGCCGGTACTGATAGTGACCCGCTATTGCGTTGAGGGGCGGCTAAATCCGGTCGGGACTGGCAACAGTTCGATCGGATTCCCTGTCGCCAGTATTGACCGTGCCAACTGGTTC